>CAZYVH010000009.1:36146-52125 GCA_964650905.1 uncultured Wenzhouxiangellaceae bacterium
CCAAGGACATAACCCAGGGACATGACCCTAAGACATAACATTACCGTAGGGGCGGTTGCTGGATCAGGGCTGCGTAGGTTTCAAATTCTTCATTGTCACGCTGAACACTGAGTTCAAGCCGGCTTCCAGGTTTACGCTGGGCGATCATCAGCATCAGTGCCCTGGCGTCATCAACTTCAACACCGTCAACGCTTAGCAGGATGTCCCCGCCACGCACACCGGCTGTCCAGGCCGGGCCACCCGGTGTCACCTTTCTCACCTGGATTCCGCGACGGGCGGCACTACCATCGGTTTGTAACGATAGTGGCAGGTCACCGAACAACGCTCCCAGCCAGCCACGTCTGACCGTACCGTTCTCGACGATTTGTTGCATGACGTTTTTAGCCATCGTAATGGGGATGGCAAATCCAATATTTTGTGCACCCTGGGCCTGGCCAATATTGCGTGTGTTGATACCGATGACTTCACCCTTGTAGTTGATCAGGGCGCCACCACTGTTGCCCGCATTGATGGCTGCATCGGTCTGGATGAAGTCTTCATAAAGTACCGACCTGAGGTCGTTACGGCCCGTTGCACTGATGATACCCATTGTGACGGTATGACTGAGTCCAAAGGCATTGCCGATGGCCAGTACGACATCACCCACCCGTACTTTGGTTTCATTCGCCAGTGGTGCTGCAGGCAAGCCGTCCAGGTCAATTTTTAGCACGGCCAGGTCTGTTTCGGGGTCGTTGCCGACCACTTGAGCGGCTGCGAATCGTCCATCCCAGAGGCCCACACTGATATTTTGAACCTGGCTGATGACATGGTTGTTGGTCAGGATATAACCATCGTCACTGACGAGCACACCGGAACCCATATCCTGGCGTGAACGGGCAACGTAAGAACTGCCCAGAATTTTGCGCATACGTGGACTGACCGGTTGGTATTCAACAGACTGCGTATAGATACTGACTACAGATGGTGCAGTCCGGTCAACGGCATCGGCATAGGACACCGTGACGATATTTTGACGCAGACGCTGGGCCAGCTCAGGCCACAGGTATTGGATGATAAAAGCCAGAGCCAGTCCTGCCACGACTGAACGTAAAATAAAACGCACGACAGGCTGCGGACGCTGCTTTTTTGGTTTAGGCTGATTTTGTTGCTGGTTCATCGGTCCTGTTACCGGTTTTTCCGGGTGATGCTGTCATTCTATCGGTAAACTGATTGTCTCACATGCCATGTTTCGGATAAAATAGGGGATTAATGTGGGAAGAGAGTACAGCGGCCGGGATGTAGAAGCACCACCGCAACGATTCATTTTCTGCCAGCTAATTTCCTGAATATGAAGAGCCGTCCCCGGGGCGCTTTTTCTTTGGAGTATCAGAATGTCATCTGATGACGTGAACAAGGGACGACGACGGTTCCTGGTCGCTACTACCTCTGCCGTTGGTGCGGCTGGTGTGGGTCTGGCGGCCATACCTTTCATACAATCATGGATGCCCAGTGCCAAGGCCCAGGCCGTTGGAGTACCGGTTGAAGTCAATATCGCCAAGTTGGAAAAAGGTCAGTTACTAAAAGTTCAGTGGCGTGGCCAAACGATTGGCGTATTAAGACGTACACAGGCCATGTTGGACGCGCTGGCCGGCAATGACGATTATCTGTTGGACCCGGAATCTGTCGATGCCGAGCAGCCCAAATACATCGAGGGCGAACCACGTGCGTTGCAACCCGAATTCCTGGTTGTCAACATGCATTGCACACACTTGGGTTGTGTGCCGCAGATGGTTCCGCAGGTTGGGCCTCAACCCTTTGAGGAACACTGGAATGGTGGTTTTTTCTGCCCCTGTCATAAATCCAAGTTTGACCTTTCAGGGCGGGTTTATAAAGGTGTTCCCGCACCATCCAATTTGCGCATTCCGCCTTACAGTTTTATTGGTGATCATACGCTGATGATCGGTGTCCGCCCCGAGGGAGCGGTATAATGGCAAAATCCGCAAGCAGCGTCGCAAAACAGGCAAACGCTTTGTTAAATTGGGTCGATGAACGTTTACCGGTCATTGATTTCTGGAATGCGCACCTGGCCAAATACTACGCGCCAAAGAATTTCAATTTCTGGTATTACATGGGCTCGCTGGCCCTGCTGGTACTGGTTATGCAGATTTTTTCAGGTATCCTGCTGGCGATGCACTACAAGCCTTCTGCCGCAGAAGCATTTGCCTCGGTCGAGTACATCATGCGTGATGTTAACTGGGGTTGGCTGATCCGTTACATGCACTCCACCGGTGCGTCGTTTTTCTTTATACTGATTTACCTGCACATGTTCCGCAGTCTGTTATACGGTTCCCACCGCAAGCCACGCGAATTGTTATGGGTTTTCGGAATGTTCCTTTACCTGATGTTGATGGCAGAAGCCTTTATGGGTTATATCTTGCCGTGGGGTCAGATGTCCTACTGGGGTGCGCAGGTCATCATTAATCTGTTTGGTGCGATTCCGAAGATAGGCGAGCCGCTGACGCAGTGGATACGGGGTGATTTTTTCATTTCCGATGCAACCCTGAACCGCTTTTTCGCCTTCCACATCATTGCTATACCAATGGGTCTGCTATTGGTGGTTGTGCTGCATCTGGCCGCGTTGCACAGAACCGGTTCCAACAACCCCGACGGTATCGAAATCAAAAAGAACAAGGGCCCGGACGGGATACCACTCGATGGTATTCCATTCCATCCCTATTATACGGTCAAGGACATTTTTGGCGTCGGCATGTTCCTGATGCTGTTTTCTTTCATATTGTTTTTCTGGCCGGATGTTGGCGGCTTGTTCCTGGAAGCTGATAATTTCTCACCTGCCAACCCACTGGTGACACCGGAACATATCAAGCCGGTGTGGTATTTCACACCGTTCTACGCGATTCTCAAGGCGGTACCGGATAAACTGATGGGTGTAATCCTGATGGGGACCTCCGTGGTGATTTTGTTCTTTGTACCCTGGCTGGATCGTTCGCCGGTCAAATCTATCCGCTATAAAGGTATTTGGTACAAAATATTGCTGGCATCGTTCGTCATAGCCTTTGTGCGTCTGGGTATGCTCGGTATGGCTGCGGGAACACCAGCGCAGACCTGGGAAATGCGGCTCTGGACACTGGTTTATTTCATGTTTTTTGTATTGCTCTATTTCCTTAGTCCGGGTAGTAAGACAAAAGCGGTACCCGAGCGGGTGACCCACTGATGAAAAAAAGAACCCTAAGCCTGGTTTGTGTGACTCTGTTGTTGGCCCTAACAAGTCTTGCTGCTCAGGCATCGGCACGCGAGGGTCTTGAACCGTCTGCCATCAACCTGCGTGACACAGCTTCATTGCAACGTGGCGCCAAGCTATTTGTCAACTATTGCCTTGGCTGCCACAGCGCCAGCTTTATGCGCTATAACCGCCTCGCCGAAGACCTCGGCCTGGGCGAAGAAATGGTCATGCAAAACCTCGTATTTTCGGATGCGAAAATTGGTGACACAATGACCATCGCGATGGATGCGGATCAGGCTGAAGCCTGGTTTGGTAAAACACCGCCGGATCTGACGCTGGTCGGCCGGTCTCGTGGCGCCGACTGGCTGTTTGCCTACCTGCAAGGTTTTTACAAGGATGATAACGGTAAATGGAACAACGCCCTATTACCCAACGTTGCCATGCCCCATGTCTTGTGGCGTTTGCAGGGTATCCAGACACCCGTTTACCGGCAGGAAACAGGTGAGAGTGGTTTCAGCCACGAGGTCATCGACCATTTTGAGTTAACCACCCCGGGCACACAGTCACCGCAGCGGTATGAAGAGACCGCCCGTGATCTTGCAGCATTTCTTTACTATCTGAGTGAGCCTGCCCAACTCAAGCGCAAGGATGTGGGTGTTTGGGTGTTGCTATTCCTGGCGGTTTTTGCTTTTGTTGCCTATTTACTCAAAGCGGAATACTGGCGGGATGTTCATTAAATTCCCAGGGCAGTGCCTGCTCACAAGCCAACAGGAGAAATATGGTGGCAGTATTAGTTAAAGGCCGTTCGATTATGGCGCTTTATTCTTCCGATCGTAATATGCACAGTCATCGGGTACGTTTCGTATTGGCAGAAAAAGGGATTAATGTTGAAATTATTGATATCAGCAGGGATGAATCTGCAGCGGCTGACCTGGCCGAACTGAACCCGTACAACGAAGCTCCCATGCTGGTTGATCGTGACTTGCTGTTGCACGATGCTGGTGTGATCAACGACTACCTTGATGAGCGTTATCCACATCCGCCATTGATGCCGGTTGACCCGGTTTCCCGCGCCCGCCTGCGTCTGGTGCATCATCGCGTTTTGCGTGACTGGTACCCACTGGCTGAAGAGCTTGAAAAGTTGACTGGCAAAAAGGCGGACAAAGCGCGCCAGCAACTTAAAGAGAGCATTATCTCTGCCAATGACATGTTCAAACATGCTGATTATGTCGTCAGTGATGAACTGAGCCTTGTGGACTGTACGCTGGGGCCATTATTCTGGCGCTTGCCGGTGTATGGTATCGACCTCGGCAAAGCGGGCGTGTCCGTGCAGAGCTATATTCAACGCCTGATTTCCCGTCCATCTTTCAAGACCAGCCTGACCCGGGCTGAACGCGAAATGATCCTCGACATTACATAAGGCAAATTCAGGTTAAATATTTGTGTCAGGTAAAATCCAATGACGTCCACAGTGGAGGGAATGACATCTAACAGGCCCTACCTGTTACGAGCGTTGTATGACTGGATATCAGATAACGGTTTGACACCGCATATTCTGATAGACGCTAACGCCCAGGGTGTGGAAGTGCCAACACAGGCAATCCAGAAAGGCAAGGTCGTTTTAAATATTGCCATGGGTGCGACCGAACAACTGGCCCTGGACGATGAACGTATTCATTTCAAAGCCCGGTTTTCTGGTCGGGCCCACCAGATTAACATTCCAATGGACGCAGTTATTGCCATCTATGCGCGTGAGAATGGCCAGGGCATGATGTTCGCCCAGGATGAAAACGAACCACCTCCGATCGGTGGTTCAGACAAGTCACCGACCCGGTCTCACCTCAAGGTCGTCAAATAAGCACATATAGTAGCCCTCTGATACCGACTGGCGAAATATGCAGGCTACATTTCAACGTTCATCCAGGCTGGTTATTTCCTCGATGAGTCGCCCCCCTTCCATTTCAAGTGTCACGTTCAGACTGGATTGAGATGTGATTTGCACAACCCCGCTTCTTCGCCTGGCGCCATCGGTGGCAAATTCAAAATGGTAGCTAACAAGGAAACGAGTGTGTGCGTCTGAGCGATCCCAGGTGATCGAACTGAGTGATACCGTATCATCCAGCAGTTGCAGGTCATGGCTGGTGCACACCAGACCGGCGGCCTTGCGCGCCTTCTGTCTGCCCTGCATTAATTGCCACCATACGCTGACGCCAGTCACGATCAGCAAAGCAAAAAACAACTGGATCATCCCTATCTCAATTCCACATATCGAAAGCTACGCTAAAACCGTACAATATCATCTCTCCGGTTATTTTGCCCGGGTGGACTGCATGAATCAGCACGGCTGGAAGAAGTAGTGAAAATGGATTTGCTGATCAGTAATGATGATGGTATTGATGCCACCGGTCTCAGCGTGTTGGCTGAGAGTATGCAGCGCCTGGGTGAGGTCACCATCGTTGCACCGGATAAAAATCGAAGTGGTGCCAGTAACTCGTTGACGCTGGATTCACCGGTGCGTATCAAGCAGATTGATAAACGTGTTCACAGGGTGACTGGCACACCGACTGACTGCGTGCATATTGCCCTGACGGGTTTGCTGGAAAGTGACCCGGATATCGTGATTTCAGGCATCAACGCCGGTGCCAATCTGGGTGATGATGTGATCTACTCCGGCACGGTTGCAGCCGCAATGGAAGGGCGTTTCCTCGGCTTTCCTGCGATCGCGATGTCGCTGGTCCTCGGTGAAAGGCCACATTATTTTCAAACGGCGGCTGAGGTCGCGATGCGTTTGGTCAGGCAACTGAAATGTGACCCGCTACCCGCCGATACCATACTCAATGTCAATGTACCTGATTATGCCTGGAATGAAATCCAGGGGTTTGAAGTTACCCGGCTTGGACACAGGCATCGCGCTGAGCCTGTCATCAAGACAACGGATCCGCGTGGTCGTGAAATGTACTGGATCGGGGCGACCGGCGCAGGGCAGGACGCCGGGCCGGGTACGGATTTCGATGCGGTCAAACGCAAGTTTGTTTCTATTACACCGATACACGTTGATTTGACGCGTTACCAGGCACTGGAACAGGTAGCGGGGTGGGTGACGTCCATTGCGACAGGAACAGATACTGATGGAAATGACACATGATCCATAAGCGCAGGCTCGATCAACGGCACCGTGGTATTGGTATGACGTCCCAGGGCACCCGCGATCGCCTCGTGAAGCGCTTGCGTGAAGATGGCATCCGGGATGAACGTGTCCTTGAGGCCATGACCCAGGTACCACGTCATAAATTTGTCGATGAGGCGCTTTCAAGCCGCGCCTATGAGGACACGGCGCTGCCGATAGGGCAAAGCCAAACCATATCTCAGCCCTGGATCGTGGCGCGCATGACCGAAGCCCTGCTGGATGGTGACCAGTTGGAAAAAGTTCTGGAAGTGGGCACTGGTTCAGGCTACCAGGCGGCCGTATTGTCCCACCTGGTGGCGAAAGTGTTTACCGTTGAACGTATTGATAAACTATTGAAACTGGCGCGCCGTCGGTTCCACAATCTGCATTTGCACAACATTTATGTTCGTCATACAGACGGCCATCTTGGTTGGCCCAGCCAGGCGCCGTTTGATGGCATCATGGTCACGGCAGCAGCACAATCGGTGCCGCAGGAGCTGCTGGCCCAACTCAACATTGGTGGTGTGCTGGTGATCCCCATCGAGACACATGGTCAACAGAGACTGGTCGCTGTACGCCGTAGTGCGGATGGGTTCGATGAGTCCGATCTGGGTGCGGTTGTGTTCGTGCCGTTGCTCAGCGGCCTGGTCTGAACCGGCACATTACACTGCGATGTTTCAGAAACTGTATGATCAGGTTATAGAAATGGCAGCACATCGCAGGGCACCGTTCTTCCTGGCTGTTTTGAGCTTTGCTGAATCCAGTGTGTTTCCAATACCGCCGGATGTAATGCTGGTACCCATGTGTTTGTCAAAACCGGCACATAGCTGGCGTAACGCAGTACTTTGCACAGGGTTTTCTATCATCGGTGGCCTTGCGGGATACCTGATTGGCAGACTGGCGTTTGCCTGGATAGAACCATGGTTGATGGCTTCCGCTTACGCAGGTGCTTTCACTGCGGCGGTCGCCTCTTTTGAAAAATGGGGTTTCTGGTATATTTTGCTGGCGGGATTCACACCCATTCCCTATAAAGTATTCACCATCAGCGCAGGCGTCGTAGGCATGCCCTTGTCTGCCTTTGTCATCGGTTCAGCATGTGGCCGTGGCGGGCGCTTCTTTCTGGTTGCCGGATTGATTTGGGCGGGTGGTGAAAAGCTGGCGCTACGTATGCGTCAACATATCGATTTGATTGGCTGGGCAACACTGGGGCTCGCCGCCATCATATTTGCCGTGGTCAGGCTGGCAGGAACCCCAGCTTGAATACCGACGGTAGAATTTTACTGGTGTTCATGACTGTAGTCTTTCTGAACGCGTGTCATCACCATCCAGCCAGGGTTGAGGATTATTCCAGCACACACACAAAACGGAAACTGCCCGCGCATGGCTCATACAGGGTCAGACGGGGCGATACGCTCTACGCCATTGCATTCCGGTATGGCTTAGATCATCGCACGGTTGCGGTCTGGAACAACATTCCCAGTCCTTACATCATATACCCGGGGCAGAAATTGCGTTTGTCAGCCCCACCCACAAAAAAGACGCGTAGCCATAGAAAAAGAGTCGTAAAAGACTCACCAGCAAAAAAACCGGTCACAAAACACACGGGTTCTTCAAGTGGCAAGCAGGCAAGATCCTCTCATACGAATACGGGGCAAGCTGCTACCGGCTCATCCTATGCAGCGGATCCCGATACCTGGTTGTGGCCCAGTAAAGGGAAGATTATTCGTACATTCGTCGCTGCTAATCCGGCTCGAAATGGCCTGGATATTGCCGGGCGGCAAGGCCAATCCGTAAGAGCCAGCGCCGCTGGTAAGGTGGTTTACAGTGGCAATGGCCTGTTGGGTTATGGTGAACTGATCATCATCAAACACAGTGAGCGTATGCTCAGCGCTTACGCCCATAATCGGGTGCGTCTGGTGCAGGAGGGCGTGAAGGTCATCGCTGGACAGAAAATTGCCGAAATGGGCAGAAACGACCAGAACGAGCAACTTCTGCATTTTGAAATACGTGTCCGTGGTAAGCCGGTTGACCCGCTCGCTTATCTCCCCAAAAAGTAGAAATCAACTCACTTGCATATCCACTGTGATTGGGCCAGCCACTGATAACTGCGCTCCCGGTTTTCTGAAATATAAACAAAATTGTGGTAACTTGAGGTATCCACCCTATTGATGCTTGAACGCCGCTATGTGGCAAGGTGTTGTATTCTATGAGGTTATTTCCGGTTTTTTTGACTTTTTGGCTTGGATCTGCATCAGCTCTGAGGAATGGTGCGAGATGCTGTCAGCAACAACATGGTCATGACTGATATGAAACACGAGCCGGTGCGAAGACGTGCGGACCACGTCAGTTCCAGGGCCCTTGGAAGTAGCAATGCGGTTAGCAAAGGCAAGGATAAACGCCCCCATCATGGTGATGTCACCCGGATATACCTGAGTGAAATCGGTCGTGCCAAACTCCTGAGTGCAGATGAAGAGAAATCCCTGGCGAGGGCAGCGGGCAAAGGTTGTACGGCCAGTCGTCAGCGTATGATTGAATGCAATCTGCGTCTTGTGGTCAAGGTGGCACGTGCCTATATCAACCGCGGACTGCCGTTACTGGATTTGATTGAGGAGGGTAATCTGGGTCTGATCAGGGCGGTTGAAAAATTTGACCCGGAAAGAGGTTTCCGCTTTTCGACCTATGCGACGTGGTGGATTCGTCAGTCGGTTGAGCGATCCATCATGAATCAGTGCCGCACGGTGCGCTTACCGATCCACGTCATCCGTGAACTGACAGCCTATTTGCGTACTACCCGTAAACTGGAACAAACACTCGGCCGGCGCCCCGCGATAGAAGAAGTTGCCTTGAGACTTAAGAAGACCAGTCAGTCGGTGCACACCCTGTTTGGTTTTAACGACTCGCCGGCTTCCAGCGACGGCAGCTCCGGTAAAGGCAATCATGGTGTTATTGAGTCCATTGCCGATGAACAGAGCAGGAACCCGGAAAGTGAGTACGCGGGACAGGCCGCCGGTAACATGCTGCTCCAATGGCTTGATTTATTGCCGAAGCAGCAGCGTGTGGTGGTCGAACACCGCTTTGGCTTGCATGGTAAAGGGCGTCGAACATTGGAAGAGGTCGGTCAGTTGCTGGGTGTGACCCGGGAACGGGTACGTCAGGTTCAGCTGGCGGCGCTAACACGCTTACGCGAAATCTCACGTCATCAGGGTGTACTCGAAACCCCGTTTATGGAGTGATGCTGCCACACAAGCCACGAATGAAGATGCAAAATGCAGCTTAATCCTCCCATATCAGTGCCGCCACTACCTCGCGACCGTCCCCAGCAAGCAGGTTGAAAGTCCGACAGGCAGCGTCCGTAACCATCACTTCCACACCAATGTGACGCTCGAGGAAAAGCATTTGAGTGGCGGGCGTCAGAAAAGCCTGGGTTTTGCCACAACCGATCAGGACCAGTTCAGGCTCCAGCTCAAAAATGCTCTGGAGCTTTTCTGCGTTGATGTCGCCAAGACAGTGAACGTCCCACCCGGGCAGCAGATGACTGGCTGACACGACCACGGAAGCGTGGTAGTAATCATCATTGATACGGATGCCATTGCTGTCGATCGAGCGTATGAAATGGTGATCCTGAGGTATTTCAAGATTGAGTTCCATCAGCGTCGCTCAAGGGAGATCGATGACGGGTTTATCCGGATTTCTGCGGTAGAAACAAGCCACTTGCCCGATGCTCTGAATCCGCTCCGCATGACATTGAGCGGTGATCGATGCACACCATGTTGCACGCTCACCACGATCACCGCGTAGTTTGAGTTTGATGAGTTCATGATCGGCCAGCGCACGTTCAATTTCAGCAATAACTGCCCCACTCAGACCCTTAGCCGCAACCGTAACGACCGGCCTTAAGTGGTGGCAAAGTGTGCGCAAATGTTTTTTCTGGGATGCTTTTAATGGCATCGGGCTGTTTCCAATGTGGCAAACTGTCATTTTAGCACTTGAGGGAGCTGATGGCGGGGGTGGGGGTGACAGACCCATTGGTAAACCTGAACAATGGAACAAAGCAACATGTCAAAAAGCAAAAGCAGCCGTCGCTGGTTGGCGGAACATTTTCATGATCCCTATGTGAAGCTTGCTCAACAGCAGGGATTGCGTTCCAGAGCGGCATTCAAGTTGATTGAATTGGATGATAAATACAAGCTGTTGCATCGCGGTATGCGGGTCGTTGACCTCGGCTCGGCGCCTGGAAGCTGGACTCAGGTCGTACAGCAAAGAGTGGGCAGCGGTGGCCATATCGTAGCGCTGGATATTCTGTCAATGGAACCACTTAAAGGCGTGACCTTTATTCAGGGTGATTTCACCGGGGATGAACCATTGAAAGCCCTGCAGGAAGTGCTGCAGGCTGGCAAAGTTGGTCTTGTGTTGTCCGACATGGCACCCAATATGAGTGGTATGGGCGCGGTCGATCAGCCGCGTGCAATGTACCTTGCCGAGTTGGCGCTTGAGTTTGCAGAAACGTGGCTCACACCTGGTGGGGATTTGCTTGTCAAGGTCTTCCATGGCGGGGGATTTGACAATTTTGTGAAGCAAACCCGGTCCTTGTTTGAGAAGGTCGTGGTGCGTAAACCTGCTGCTTCGCGTCCACGTAGCCGGGAAGTTTATATACTCGGGCAACGACGCAAGCTACAATGAAGACAGGTGCAGGGTGTGAAAAGCAGTCCTGCAGCCAGTTAAAGGATCGAGGATAACCGTTTGAATGATATGTTAAAAAATGTGATTACCTGGGGCATTATCCTGTTGGTGCTGATGTCCATTTTTAATCACTATGGCAACGTCGGAAGCAAGCCGGACGAGCTTTCCTACACCGATTTTCTGAATAATGTGCGCAATGGGACGATTGCCGAGGTCAATATCAGTAGTAGCTCTGACGGTAATACCATTGCCGGCAAGGACGTCAACGGCAACGAATTCCATACGTTTGGAATGCCCGATCCCCAACTGGTCAATGACCTGGTGGAGAATAAAGTAGAAATCACGGCACAACCGCCTGAACAGCGTTCCGTGATCCTGGATCTGATCATCAATATCATACCGGTACTACTGCTGGTCGGTCTGTGGGTGTATTTCATGCGCCAGATGCAGGGTGGTGGCGGTGGTCGGGGCGCCATGGCTTTTGGCAAGAGCAAGGCCAAGCTGCAGGGCGAGGACCAGATTAAGGTCACCTTCGCCGATGTGGCTGGTATCGAAGAAGCCAAGGATGAGGTTGAAGAATTGGTTGAATTTCTGCGTAACCCGGGCAAATTCCAGAAGCTGGGTGGGCACATACCGCGTGGTGTGCTGATGGTGGGTTCACCGGGTACTGGCAAGACCCTGTTGGCGCGGGCCATAGCCGGTGAAGCCAAGGTGCCCTTCTTCTCAATATCCGGTTCTGATTTTGTAGAAATGTTTGTCGGCGTTGGTGCCTCCCGGGTTCGCGACATGTTCGAGCAGGCCAAGAAACATGCCCCCTGCATCATATTTATCGATGAGATTGATGCCGTGGGCCGTCATCGTGGCGCAGGCCTTGGTGGAGGGCATGACGAACGCGAACAAACGCTTAACCAGTTACTGGTTGAAATGGATGGGTTTGAAGGCGGTGAGGGGGTCATCGTCATCGCCGCGACGAATCGTCCTGATGTGCTCGATCCTGCATTGTTGCGCCCCGGGCGGTTTGACCGCCAGGTGGTTGTGCCCTTGCCGGACATTCGTGGCCGCGAAGCCATTTTGAAGGTTCACATGCGCAAGGTGCCGTTGAGCGAGGATGTCAGACCACGCACGATCGCACGTGGTACGCCGGGCTTTTCCGGCGCCGACCTGGCCAACCTGGTCAACGAAGCTGCTTTGTTTGCTGCCAGGGACAGCGCCAAAGACGTCTCGATGGATCACTTCGAACGCGCCAAGGACAAGATCATGATGGGTTCCGAACGGCGCTCGATGGTCATGTCTGATAAAGAAAAGAAACTCACTGCCTATCATGAAGCCGGTCACGCAATCGTCGGCCGGTTGGTACCTGAACATGACCCTGTTTACAAGGTTACCATCATTCCCCGCGGACGGGCTTTGGGTGTGACCATGTTCCTGCCGGAAAAGGATAAATACAGTGTTTCGCACAAGCAATTGAATAGCCAGATGGCCAGTCTGTTTGGTGGGCGGGTGGCCGAGGAACTGGTTTTCGGTATTGAAAACGTCACCACCGGTGCTTCCAATGATATTGAACGCGCAACCAAGATGGCCAGAAATATGGTGACGCGCTGGGGTTTGACCGAGGCACTTGGACCATTGGCGTATGCCGAGGATGAGGAAGAGGTTTTCCTGGGTCGCTCGGTCACACAGCACAAACATGTCTCTGATGAAACGGCCCGAAAAATTGATATTGAGGTGCGCACCATCGTTGAAACTGCCCACCAGACTGCGAACAAATTGCTGGTGTCCAACCGCAACAAACTGGAAATCATGGCCGGGGCGTTGCTGAAATATGAAACCATCGATTCGGAGCAGATCGACCAGATCATGGCAGGTGAGATTCCGGATCCGCCAAAAGACTGGGACGATATCGATTCAGATGGTGAAAAAAAGACCAAAGACAAAGCGGCAGCCAACGAGGATGATAATCCAACCATCGGTGGTCCGGTTGAACAGCATTAAGGCGTCACACGGCAGACAATAAACGGCACTGTTTTTTAAATGTAGAGCTGATCACACCATGAATACGGGTACCAGGGAATTCGATTGCGCTGGACTTCGTATCGCTCTTGACCGGCCACAGGTGATGGGTGTGCTCAACGTTACCCCGGATTCATTTTCCGATGGAGGTCGGTTTCTGAAGCCGGATAAAGCCGCGGAGCAGGCGTTGGCGATGCAGGGCGAGGGCGCTGATATCATCGATGTAGGCGGAGAGTCAACCCGGCCGGGAGCGCGGGCAGTTGGGCTCGCAGAAGAACTCGAACGGGTCATACCCGTCATTGAAGCCATCGTTCCACAATTATCCATCCCCGTTTCAATCGACACCGGCAAGCCGGAAGTCATGTATGCGGCCGTGGCCGCCGGGGCCGCTATGATCAATGACGTCTATGCCTTGCGCCTCGAGGGTGCGCTGCAAGCCGTTGCAGATTTGGATGTACCTGTCTGTCTGATGCATATGCTGGGTAAGCCGCGTGGTATGCAGGACAAGCCTGTCTATCAAGACGTGGTTGCTGATGTCAAAGCGTTTTTGTTGCAACGCGCGCAGCTTTGTCTGCAAAATGGTATACGACAGGAAAATATCGTGCTGGACCCAGGTTTTGGTTTTGGTAAGACTTTACAACACAACATTGCGTTGTTTCAGACCATCGGGGAATTGACAGCAACGGGTTACCCGTTGCTGGTGGGTGTGTCCCGAAAAACCATGATCGGCCAGCTCACCGGAAAGGAGATCGAAGATCGCGTACCGGGGTCCATCGTGGCCGCGGCACTGGCGGCGCTGAAGGGTGCGGCGATTATACGTGTGCATGATGTTGCTGCCACTTGTGACGCCCTGCGTGTCGCCGCTGCACTTGGAGCGACGAACGCGTAAAATGGTGTCCATGAAGACTAAATATTTTGGAACGGACGGTATACGCGGTCGGGTCGGAGAAGCACCGGTGACCGCGGATTTTATGCTGCGTCTGGGATGTGCAGCCGGAAAAGTTTTGGCTGCGGGCGACCCGCGCTCGGTGGTCATTGGTAAGGATACACGTATATCGGGTTATATGTTCGAATCGGCGCTGGAAGCCGGTCTGGCGGCAGCCGGCGCCAATGTCGCCCTGTTGGGACCCATGCCGACACCGGCCGTTGCTTACCTGACGCGTACGCTGTATGCCTGTGCGGGCATCGTGATCAGCGCCTCGCATAATCCATTTGAAGACAACGGTATCAAGTTCTTTTCTGCCGAGGGTGAGAAACTGCCAGATGACGTGGAACAGGCCATTGAGGCGGAACTGGAGCAGCCGTTCTCAACGGTCGATTCCAGGCAAATGGGCAAAGCTGTGCGTATCGAAGACGCGGCTGGACGCTATATTGAATTTTGTAAAGGTACGGTGCCTTTCGGGACAGATTTAAGCACTTTGAAGGTCGTGGTTGATTGCGCCAATGGCTCGACCTATCGCGTTGCACCGGCGGTTTTACAGGAATTGGGTGCACAGGTCATCGCCGTGGGTGATGAGCCAGACGGTCTGAACATCAATGATGGTTGCGGTTCAACCTGTCCGGATTTGCTCGGTGCCGCAGTAATGGAACACGGTGCTGATGCCGGTATCGCACTGGATGGAGATGGCGACCGGCTCATCATGGTGGCCGCCGATGGCAGCGTGATCAATGGTGATGAGTTGCTATACATTATGGCCGCTGCCAGGCAGGACAGGGGCACATTGCGCGGTGGTGTGGCCGGCACGGTGATGAGCAACCTGGGTCTGGAGATGGCGCTCAAGGCACGTGGCATCCCGTTCATGCGCACACCGGTTGGTGATCGTTATGTACACCGGGCGCTGGTCAGCCATGGGTGGACGCTCGGTGGCGAGACCTCGGGCCATTTGATGTGTCTGGACCGGACCAGCACCGGCGACGGCATCGTCAGTGCCCTGCAGATACTGGATATCATGGTCAGTATGGATAAAGGCCTGACGGAATTGTCAGCTGACGTGCAGAAACTGCCACAGAGGATGATCAATGTACCGGTCAACGGCCAGGGTATTCAATCGTTGTCAGATTCCGATGTTATCAGTCAGGCGGTCAGGTCCGTTGAACAACGCCTGGGGGACACGGGCCGCGTCATTCTGCGACCCTCGGGCACCGAACCCCTGGTGCGTGTGATGCTGGAAGGCGCCGATGCACTACAGGTTGAGCAACTGGCTGCCGAACTTGCCGGCGTGGTGCGGGCCGAACTGGCCGGTTCGGACACTTCATCCGGGCGGTAGAGAGCAGGGTGGATTTTTTAATGGTCACGTTCCATGGATGAAAAACACTACCTGCTTCCCGATCGTTGGGTGCAAAAACTACCGGCGTTACAAAACGTTTTCTGGGCGCTTGAAGCATTCATACTGCGCATATTGATGTGGTCGATGCGTCTGTCTTCCGTGCAGCGCGGTTATGATCTTGGTGTTCGCTTATGCAGGGCTGTCGAGCCGCTTACGCCCTTCACCGCTAAATTTGAACGCAACCTTGCGGTCGCTTTTCCGGAAAAATCCGCACAGGAAATCAGGCAAATTGCTATTGATGGCTGTGCCAATATTGGCAGAGTGCTTGCGGACCTGACGCTGGCGGGACGGCTATGGAAAGAGCGCGATGAGAGGATAGAATTTGTCACCAGCGGTAACGCTGACCCACAATTATCCGTTGGACGCCCGGTGGTGTTTATCACCGCCCACATTGGCCCCTGGCAACTTACAAGTTTCGTCGCAGCACAGCACAAGCTTTCGATGATGTCGGTCTATGCGCCAGAATCCAACCCGTATCTGCGTAAACTGGTCGACCGTTTGCGTGCTGATCTACGCTGTCGTTTTATCCCTAAAAAGGGTTGTATGCGAAAGCTGATGGCAACATTGAAACAGGGT
>CAZYVH010000009.1:52225-58944 GCA_964650905.1 uncultured Wenzhouxiangellaceae bacterium
CCCTGTTTGAATCCTGGGTACGCGATGCACCAGAGCAGTGGTTATGTGTAGGTCGTCGCTGGGACGAGGATGTCTACACCCGTAGCGCACATGTTCAAGGAGTATTGAGCAAGCTCGATTTGAAGAAGGAATGATTTATTTCAGGGCATCAAAGGGTGTTTCTCACTGAGTTGCCTGCGGATCAACAACCAGATTCCGCCGAGCGGTATGACCGATGCTATGCAGGCTGCCAGCCCTGGACCTGTTAATCCAAGAAATGGTGTTAATGCCACAAACATCACAAAATAGATCACCGTGCTGATCAGGTGCAGACGCAGAATCTTGCCGGCATGCCCGATTGCGTAACCCGCCGAACGCAGTACCGTCGCCAGCAATTCAAACGTTGTCGCAAGCATGAGTAATGAAAGTAGCGGTGCGGCCTGCGCATAATCTTCTCCAAGTGCCCCACCTAAAACCAGCCCGCCTAAAAATATGGAGGCCACGACAAACACCATGCCATACAGCGCAGAGACCAACAGCGAACGTTTAAGTAAGCTCGCAAAGCCGTTGGCACCCCGGTTCCACATCCTGACCAGATCAGGAAACAACACCTGTTGCAATAACTCTCCCGGTTTGGACAAAATTTTTGTAACTTCACCCGAGAGCCTCAGTAATCCAGCGCCTTGCGGACCTAACAACATCCCCGCCAGCAAGGTCGATAACTGTTTTGGGAGCATGTCCACATTGGCCTGCCAGTAGATGACGGCGATGAAACCGCGTAGGCCCGGAAAATTTTTTTGCCAACCTTTAATAGAAAGTCTCTTTACTGTAAATCCACTAAGTTGACGTTGCAGTTCGGCCCAGCCACGGACATTGACGTACATATTTCCACCAATGGTTGCGAACGTCAGAGCCACCACAAACCAAAATATGCCCGGGTTCCATAACATCACCACGGTGACAAAGATCAAGCGCAGCGCCGGGCCGACCACCTGGTGCTTTGCCAGAATATCGAAGCGATCAAACAGCCGCAGTACACCTTTGGCGGTGCCAAACCCGAACAGAAACAATACACCACTGTAAAACATGGCAACCCATGCCAGGTTGTCATCCCAGCCCAGAATCTTTGCCGCCAGCGGGGCTGCGCTGACTGATACAACGGTTGCGATGATCGCTGACAGGACATCGATGCTGATAGTCAATCGAAGCAATTGTTTGAACGCGCTCTGGTTATGTGCCTCAACCATCGGTACACCAAAGCGGATAATCGCTTCGAACACCCTGAAATTAAGCAACTCCCGTACCACCATCACATAGCTTTGAACCAGAACGATGTTGCCGAAATTAGCGGGCGAAAGTGATCGGGCCAGAATCACTACCGTAAGCAATTCCAGCACTGCAGCGGCCCCTTTGCCACATGAGAGCTTGCCAAAGTTTTTGGCCGCCCTGCGCAATGGTGACAGGCCCCGGGGTAGCTGATGAGTGTTATCAGACACGCTTTTGACTGCGCTCTGTCAAGCTGCCAATTTCACGCGCGCGCATATTACGCCCCTTGACCTTGCCATGATTTAAATGCTCCAGCGCCCGGCGCGCGGCAGCGCGCTCGATGGCCACGTAACTGGTCATTTCCAGGATATCAATCTTCCCGACCTGGTCGCTGTCAAGCCCGGCCTCGCCGGTCAGTGCGCCTAAAAGATCACCGGGCCGGATTTTATTTTTGCGACCGGCGTTGATCTGCAGCGTGACCATGGCCGGGCGTATGCAAAAACCGGGGTTACGGTTCAGCGATGCCAACACATCACAGATGCAGGGTTTTTGTTGATAGGCTTCAATTGCATTGACACGCAACTGTTCGGCCGCGGTAAAAATGCTCAGCGCGATACCTTTTTCACCCGCGCGGCCGGTGCGGCCAATCCGGTGGATGTAGATTTCAGGGTCGCGTGGCAGTTCGTAGTTGATTACCGCCGGCAAGGCCTTGATGTCCAGACCACGTGCTGCGACATCGGTAGCGACCAGCACGGCGCAGCTTTTGTTGGCAAAGCGCACCAGCGCCTCGTCACGCTCGCGCTGTTGCAGGTCCCCGTGTATGGCAAGGGCTTCAATGCGATGTTCCCGCAACAGACCGGCGACCACTTCGCACTGTTTTTTGGTATGACAAAACACCAGTGCATTGTGGATCCGGTAGTGTTCAAAAAGTGCCCGCAGTGTGTTGTTGCGCTCATGCTTTTTGACCTCATAAAACACCTGTTCTATGACACCCGGCTCATGTTCAGTCTCAACCGAGATGGTCACCGGTTTACGCAGGATCGCACGGCACATCTTTTTGATGGCGTTGGGGTAGGTGGCGGAAAACAACAGGGTCTGGCGGGTCCTGGGTGTGCGGGCGATGATACCGGTCACGGTAGCGTGGAAACCCATGTCCAGCATCCTGTCGGCCTCATCCAGAACGAGGGTCTTCAGAGCATCGAGTTGCAGGGTATTTCTGCGCAGGTGGTCGGCGATGCGACCCGGTGTACCCACCACAATATGGGCGCCGTGCTGCAGGGAACCCTTTTGCGGTCCGAAGGGTTTGCCGCCACACGCCGATACCAGCTTGATGTTGGGGATACCGCGCGCCAGTCTGCGCAACTCCTTGCCAACCTGGTCAGCCAGTTCGCGGGTCGGGCACAGCACCAGTGCCTGCACGCCGAAAAAACGCGGGTTGATCCGCTGCATGATGCCAATGCCAAACGCCGCCGTTTTACCGCTGCCGGTTTTGGCCCGCACAATCAGATCGGCACCTTTTAATACCTGTGGCAGACTCTGTGCCTGCACAGGCGTCATCTTCACATAACCCAGCGACGTCAGGTTGGCAATCTGCTCACTGGAGATCGGCAGTGAAGAAAAATTGTGGGTAGCCATCAGTCAGGCCCATCAGGGGTCAGGTTGAATTAAATCGCTGATTTAATTCAACCTGACCCCTTTAACACGTTGAGTTCTTTGCCGATCTTTTCAAAAGCCTCTACTGCCCGGTCCAGGTGGTGTTTTTCATGTGCGGCCGAGACCTGGACGCGGATACGTGCCGCACCCCTGGGCACCACCGGGAAGAAAAAGCCGATCACGTAGATACCCTCACCGAGCAGACGGGCGGCAAATTCCTGGGCCAGCGGCGCGTCGTACAGCATGACCGGCACGATCGGGTGGACGCCCGTCTTGATGTCAAAACCGGCTGCTGTCATACGCTCGCGAAAGTAAAGGGTGTTGGTTTCCAAGGTGTCCCTCAGTCCGGTGGACGCCGACAGCATTTCAAAAACCCTGATGGCAGCGGCCACCAAAGGGGGCGGCAGGGTGTTGGAAAACAGGTACGGCCGCGAACGCTGGCGCAACAGGTCGATGACAGGCTGGCGGGAGGTGGTAAAACCACCGGAGCCCCCACCCAGCGCTTTGCCCAGCGTCGAGGTGATGATATCCACCTTGTCCATGACGCCGTGGTATTCGGCGGAGCCACGCCCGGTCCTGCCAAGAAAACCGGTTGCATGGCTGTCATCAACCATCACCAGCGCATCGTAGCGCCCGGCCAGAGCGGTTATTTCATCGAGTTTTGCGATGGTCCCATCCATACTGAAGACACCGTCGGTGGCAATCAGTCGTGTGCGACATCCCTGTGTCTGTTTGAGGATTTTTTCCAGCACGGCCATGTCGCTGTTCGGGTAACGTTGCCGTTGGGCTTTGCACAGACGAATGCCGTCGATGATCGAGGCATGGTTCAAAGCGTCTGAGATGACCACGTCTTCCTCCCCGAGCAGGGTTTCAAACAGCCCCCCGTTGGCATCGAAACAGGAGGTATAAAGGATGCTGTCATCCATGCCGAAGAATTCTGCTATGGTTTCTTCAAGCTGTTTGTGCAGTTCCTGGGTGCCGCAGATGAAACGCACCGAGGCCAGGCCAAAGCCGTATTCGTCCAGCGCTTTATGCGCGGCGGCGATGACAGCCGGGTCATCCGCCAGACCGAGGTAGTTGTTGGCGCAGAAATTCAGCACCTCCCGGTCACCCCGGACCATGATTTTCACACGCTGCGGGGTTGTTATGACGCGTTCGTCCTTATACAACCCGGCAGATCGAATCTCATCCAGCGTCGTGTTCATTCGATCAAGTGAAAGCATATTCCTGTCTCCTCGGCCCCTGTCTGACGGAAAATCAGATGCTGCCGGTCCAGTCGCAGACAATTTTGCCGCTCTGACCGGCGCGCATTAATTGAAAGCCGTTTTGATACTCGTCAATGGGTATGTGGTGGGTCATGGCTTTGTGTAGTGGAAACCCCGTTAATACCATTTGTGTCATCTTGTACCAGGTTTCATACATGCGACGGCCATAGATGCCGTGTATCTCGAGACCTTTGAAAATGATCTGGTCCCAGTCAACACCGGTCCCGGCCGGCAGCAGACCCAGCAGCGCGACTTTGCCACCGTGGAACATGTGGTGTAACAGGTCGTTGAAAGCCACCGGCTGACCTGACATTTCCAGGCCGATATCGAAGCCCTCGATGTCCAGTTCCCGAACGATGTCCTCTATTGATTCGTGCTGTACATTGATGGTGCGTGTGGCGCCCAATTCAGCCGCGAGGTTGAGACGGTAGTCATTGACATCGGTGATGACGACATGACGTGCGCCCACGTGTCTGCAGATTCCGGCAGCGATGATGCCGATCGGGCCGGCACCGGTGATGAGGACATCTTCACCGACAAGGTCAAATTGCAATGCACAATGGGCCGCATTACCAAAAGGATCAAAATAGGCAGCCAGTTCGGGCGCAATGGTATCCGGGATCGGCCACAGGTTACTCGCCGGTACGACGATGTATTCGGCAAATGCACCGTCACGGTTGACGCCGATGCCGATGGTATTGGGGCATAAATGTCGCTGGCCGGCCCGGCAGTTGCGGCAATGGCCGCAGACGATGTGGCCTTCGGCCGAGACCCGCTGACCCGGCGCGTAGCCGGTGACACCGGTACCCATTTCAACGATGCGACCGACAAACTCATGACCGATCACCAGACCTGGCCTGATGGTCCCCTGTGCCCACTTGTCCCAGTTGTAAATGTGCACATCGGTACCGCAGATGGCAGTTTTTTCAACTTTAATCAACACTTCGTTGGTGCCGGCTCGAGGGATCGGGACAGTTTCCATCCAGATGCCCTGCGCGGCCTCGCGCTTGACCAGCGCACGCATGGTTTGGGTCATGGTTGCTCCTGTCTTGGTATGGCGACTGCTTGCCCCCATACAGGATCAGTGAAAAACGTTTCAATTATACTGGACAAGGCGATGTTGTGTATTCTATTTGGAGTAGCACTCAATGAAAGGTAAGTTATTCATCAAGACACATGGTTGTCAGATGAACGAGTACGATTCCGACAAAATGGCGGATGTGCTGGCGGCTTCTCATGGCCTGGAATTAACCACCGACGAGGCGGAGGCGGACGTCATACTGGTCAACACCTGCTCCATCCGTGAAAAAGCCCAGGAGAAAGTATTTTCGCAACTGGGCCGCTGGAAAAATTTGAAAAAAGACAAAAAAGAAGTTGTCATTGGCGTCGGTGGTTGCGTGGCCAGCCAGGAAGGCGCTGCGATCATCAAACGCGCACCTTTTGTGGACCTGGTGTTCGGGCCGCAAACCCTGCACCGTTTGCCGGCCATGCTTGACTCGGTGCGCACCAGCGGTCGACCCGCCATCGATATCTCCTTCCCGGAAATTGAAAAATTTGACAATCTGCCGGCCCCAGGCGCCAGGGGTCCCAGCGCGTTTGTTTCCGTCATGGAGGGTTGTAGCAAGTACTGCACCTTTTGCGTGGTGCCGTATACTCGTGGTGAAGAGGTTTCCCGCCCACTCGATGACGTGGTGGCGGAATGCGCCCGCCTGGCGGAACAGGGCGTCAAGGAAATCAACCTGCTGGGACAAAACGTCAATTCATACCTGGGTGAGCTGTACGACGGTGGTCAGGCTGATCTGGCCCTGTTGATCCACTATGTCGCGGCCATTGAAGGCATCGAAAGAATTCGCTTTACGACCTCCCACCCGGTAGATTTTTCCACCAGCCTGATCGAAGCTTTCGGTGAAATACCGGCACTGGTCAACTATGTCCACCTGCCTGTGCAAAGTGGTTCAGACCGCGTGCTTTCGATGATGAAACGTGGCCACACCGTGCTCGAGTACAAGCAAAAAATTCGCCGCCTGCGAGAGCAACGACCGGGCATCAGCCTGTCGTCCGACTTCATTGTCGGTTTTCCCGGCGAAACCGAACGGGATTTCGACGACACGCTGCAGTTGATCGCCGAGATGAACTTTGACCAGAGTTTCAGCTTTATTTACAGCGCCCGCCCCGGCACGCCGGCGGCCTTTTTACCGGACAATACGCCCTTGTCTGAAAAAAAAGAACGGTTATCACGTTTGCAAACACTTATAAACCAGCAGGCTGCGGCCATCAGCAAGTCCATGGTCGGTGGCGTGCAACGTGTACTGGTGGAAGGCGTCAGCAAGAAAAATTCGCAGCAACTTGCCGGGCGAACGGAGAATAACCGTGTGGTCAATTTTGATGGACACCCACGTTTGTTGGGACAGTTCGTGAACGTCGTCATCACCGAAGCACTGAGCAATTCCTTGCGCGGGCGAGCAACGCCTCAGGGGTCAGATTCAAACGAGCAACAGGGGTCAGATTCAAACGCAACAAACACCGGTCAGTAATCACGCAGATCAAAATGCGTTT
>CAZYVH010000010.1:0-21125 GCA_964650905.1 uncultured Wenzhouxiangellaceae bacterium
CAGCTTCGACCTTGGTATCAAGGCGGAGACGGACAACAGTGAGCTGGAATTGTTTGTTTTTTACCTGGATTATGCAAACAAGATCACGTCTGTGTTAACGGGTGAGGCGACCATTGATGGTCGTGGCATCGTACGCAGTGAAAACCGAAACAGTGTCGATATCTACGGTCTCGAGGCCAAGCTGTACGGATCATTCAACGACCATGTGCGTGGCTTCCTGGTACTCAACTACACCCGTGGACAGGAACACGAAGCACAGGGTGCGACCTTCCCCGCCGACCGGATTCCACCGCTCAACGGCAAAGTCGGTTTGCAATTTCGCCTGGCGGGTGACTGGACCATTGAGCCATTTATGCTGTTTGCCACCGCGCAGCACAGACTCAGCCCACGCGATGCCCGAGACCCACGTATCGATCCCGACGGCACACCGGGTTGGGCCGCGCTCAATCTGCGCTTGAACCGGCAATTGAGCGACACGCTGCAACTGGGTTTGCGTCTGGAAAACCTGACCGATAAAACCTACCGGGAACATGCCTCTGGGATTGATGCGCCCGGCAGGAACATCGGTGCCTGGCTCAGTTACAGCTTTTAACAGGGTCAGGTCCATTTTAATCCACACCAGGTGTAAATCAACATGAATTTCACGTTGGATTTAAATGGACCTGACCCCTATGATTGGACACCATGAGCCATTCCAGTAACCAGCTGCCATCGCACCAGGCCGATACGCCTGAAAGCAGACCCCTGAAGATCGCGCAAACGATCCTCTCAGGTTTTGACAAGCACTATCACCTGTTCCGGCAATTCAGCCTGGAGGCCAAGAATTGTTTCGAGCGGGCCGATTGGGCGCGCGAAAGTGAGGCCGGCAAGCAACGTATCCAGGGTTACCTGGCGCGTGTCGTAGAGACCGTCGACACATTGGAGCATCATTTTCCCGAAGCGGCCAGCGATTCGGTTTTGTGGCCTGAGATCAAGACCGCCTATATTTCACTGTTGATGAATCATCTTCAAGCTGAATGCGCAGAAACATTTTATAATTCAGTTGCATATAGAGTACTTCATAGAAATTACTACAATAATAAACACATCTTCTGGCGACCCACCATGAGCACCGAACATTTGCATGGCGCCAGCCCCAACTACAATAGCTATTATCCACTACAGGATGGTCTGCGCCGCTGCCTGCTACAGATCGTCACCAGTTTTGATCTGCACAATAACTTCCAAAACCTGCGTCGTGACGTGCGCTGGCTTGAACAGGCCATCCTGCGTCACAGAAAAAGGAACTGGCGGGCCCGGCCGAATTACCAGGTGCAGGTACTGGGTTCTTTGTTTTTTCGCAACAAGGCAGCCTATATCGTCTGCCGTATCATTAACGGTGACGGAATACAGGCGTTGGTCATCCCCCTATTGCTGAATGACGCCAACAGGCTCTATGCCGATACCGCTTTATTACGCCGCAAGGACGTGTCCATTGTTTTCAGCTTCTCGCGTGCGTATTTCATGGTCGACATGGAGGTGCCGTCTGCCTACGTCAGGTTCCTGCTCTCCATCATGCCGGGGAAATCACCCGTCGACCTGTACGCCATGCTGGGTCTGCAAAAGCAAGCCAAAACTCTGCTTTATCGGGAAATGCAGTATCACCTGAGACACTCACAGGATAATTTTCAGTTTGCGCCGGGTGTCCGCGGTATGGTGATGCTGGTTTTCACACTGCCCTCGTTCGGCTTTGTATTCAAAATTATCCGGGATCACTTTGATCCGCCGAAAACCGCCAGCCGTGAGGACGTACGGGATAAATACCAACTGGTTAAATACCATGACCGGGTGGGTCGCCTGGCGGATACGCTGGAGTATTCCAACGTCGCCATCGATCTCGACCGTATCGAACCAGCATTGCTGGCGGAGCTACGTTCCTCCACTGCAGGTTCAATCGACGAAGTGGGCAATAAGCTGCTCATCAGGCATGTTTATATTGAACGGCGTATGGAGCCGCTGGACCGCTACCTGTCGCAGGCGGAACCGGGTGAGCGCAGGCGGGCAATCCGTGATTTCGGCCAGGCCATCCGTGACTTGGCGGGAGCAAATATATTTCCCGGCGACATGCTCAAGAAGAATTTCGGTGTTACCCGCACCGGGCGTGTCGTGTTTTATGACTATGACGAAATCAGCTACATTACGGATTGTAATTTCCGCCGTGTCCCGCCGGCGCGCAGTTATGAAGACGAGCTATCGGATACACCCTGGTATTCAATCGGGTCCCATGACGTGTTCCCGGAGACATTCCAGCCTTTTTTCTTCACCGACCCGAAAGACCTGCAGATTTTTTCAGGGTACCATGCCGATCTGATGGACTCCGACTGGTGGAAGCACGTCCAGGACGACATCAACACGGGCAAAATGGCGGATGTGTTTCCCTACCCTTTAAAGCGTCGGTTTTCGGCTCGGTAACAAAGCATTTTCCAGCACCTACCGTTTGCCCATTCGGTCTGTCATGACGCGACGGCAGCGTTTACAATATCCGCTGGCGGCACCTTGCAGGCAATCGGAATTTATTGTTGAGATTGCAGTAAAGCAACGGGGTTAAGAAAAATACAACTGTAGGAACGAAATTCCTGCGCCGGGCACATTCCTATCCGATGGTATTCAGCTCCCCCATATTCCTGTTTGTTTTTCTGCCCTTTGTACTGCTCATTTATTACCCACTGAATCCACGGCTAAAGAATATCTTTCTACTCGCCGTGAGCCTCACTTTCTATGCTTGGGGGGAGGTCTTTTATGTTCTGATCATGCTGGTCAGTATCGGTTTGAACTACACCATCGGTCGTCTGCTGGGTAACCTCGGCAGGGCCGGTTCTAGGCTCATTGTTTTGGCGGTTGGTATCGGTCTCAACCTGGGCCTGCTTGCGTATTTCAAGTATGCAAATTTTGTCGTTTTAAACATCAACTGGCTTCTGGCCCCCAATGGGCCGGCAAGCATCGACTGGACCCCGGTTCACCTGCCACTCGGGATTTCTTTTTTCACCTTTCAGGCCATGTCTTATCTGATCGATGTCCACCGCGGTGAAAGCAAGACCCAAAAAAATCTCATCAATGTAGCATTGTACATCGCGCTGTTTCCACAATTGATCGCGGGGCCTATCGTCCGTTACCACGACATTGCGAAACAAATCCAGCACCGCGTTTTTAGTCTGCGGTTGGTCAATAGTGGCGCTCAGCGCTTCATCTTTGGACTGGCCAAGAAGGTCCTGATTGCAAATCCATTGGGCCTGGTGGCCGATCAGATTTTTGCCATCGGCGACACCGGGTTAACGACACCGCTCGCCTGGCTGGGACTCATTTGTTACACGCTGCAAATATACTTTGACTTCTCAGGTTATTCCGACATGGCCATCGGCCTGGGTCGCATGCTGGGCTTCAGGTTTTTGGAAAATTTCAACTTTCCGTATATTTCACGCTCGGTGAGGGAATTCTGGCGACGCTGGCACATCTCGTTGTCTACCTGGTTCAGGGATTACCTGTACATACCACTGGGCGGCAATCGGAAAAGTGAATTGAGAACTTTTATCAACCTGTTGTTGGTGTTCTGCCTGTGTGGATTTTGGCATGGTGCAAGCTGGTCGTTTCTCGTTTGGGGTTTGTTTCACGGAAGTTTTCTGGTCATCGAGCGAACGCCTGCGGGTAAACTGCTACAGCGTTTGCCCGTTGCCCTCAGACACTTCTACGCGTTATTGGTAGTCATGGCAGGCTGGGTATTCTTTCGAACTGATAATCTACATGAAGCCAACTCTTTTTTTATGGCTCTGAGTGGTTTTTCCACCGATTCCAGCACCACATACTACCTTGAAAAGTTTCTTGACTTAAAGGTTGCATTGATCATCGCAGCCGGTATTCTGCTCGCCACCCCTGCAGCCAGTTGCTTGAACCGCAAATTATTGGAACTGATCCGTGCCCTGAAGGGTACCCGGTTGGCGGTGGCGGCTTCAGCCTACGCCGGCATCAACCTGCTGACATTGGCTGCATTAATGCTTTTGAGCCTGATGTCTATCGCCTCGAACGCCTACAGCCCGTTTATTTATTTTCGTTTCTGATCATGTTAAAACGGGTCAGGAATATTTCATCGATTATACTGCTGGTTTTTTTGCTCGTGGTTTGCGTGCTGCCCGGCCTGGTATTGCTGAAATCAGGGGCCAACACCGTGTCCAATAAAGAAAATCGCAGACTGGCCGCATTGCCCGCATTGCCACGGGACCAAAAATCCCTACTCGCTTGGCCGACAGGATTTGAAGACTTTGTAACCGATCACTTTGGTTTTCGCTCGAAATTGGTGAGCGGGTATAACTATCTGCACGTCAGGCTTGGAGTTTCACCGCTCAAACGCGTCATGGTGGGTGAGGATGGCTGGTTGTTCCTGGAACAAACCCGGCTGAGTGATGCCAATCGCGGCGCCCTGCCAATCAATGACGCGGACCTGGCCCGGCTGACAAGCAGTTTTGCACACCGGCAACGCTATCTTGCCCGAATGCAAAAAAAACTGGTTGTATTTCCAGCCCCGGACAAGAACACGCTGTACCCGGAATTTCTTCCAGATTCGGTCAAGCGGGTAGGACCGAGCCGTTTCATGCAATTTCGCAGCGCCAGCCAACAAGCAGACTTTCCCACCGTGGACACCCTGAGTGCGTTGCAGACAGCAAAACACCATGGCGAGAACACCTATTTTAAGACAGGCTCTCACTGGAATTGCCGCGGAGCCTGGTTCGCCTACCTGGCGTTGATGGACACCATCAGGGCGGCTGGCTACCAGGGCGGAAGGGTACTCGATGAGTCCGAAGTTGAGTTCCTTAAGCCTGACAAGTTTCCGGGCGGGGACATCACGCGCAACTTGCTAAACCTTGGGGGGCAGATTCCCGAGCCTTTCGCCTATACCTGCCGGATCCGCAAGCCATCCAAGTTCATGGTGATCAGACCGTCTGATGGCACATCATTTACATACCCATACGCAGCCCCGCCCGGTCAGGAACACCGTTTGTATCGTCACCGGCAAGCGACCGATGGTTCTCGCGTCTTGATCTATCGGGACTCCTACGCGAACGCCATGGTGCCTTTTCTGATAGAAAGCTTCGATGTAGTGATTTATGCATCACCTGGTGTCAAGATGGGTTTTGACCCGGCCGATATCGATCGCTATAACCCCGACCTGCTCATATACGAGTTCGTAGAACGCACCTTGTTCTACCCACCCAATGATAAACTTCTGAACGACCGGGAGCAGCGTTCCGATAAACGCTGACTACCGGACAGTACAAGCAATGATTGATAACAAGGCTCACCCACAGGCACCCGTGAACACCCGGCGACAGATCGTAGCTGCCATCACCCCTGCACTGTTGCTTACCCTGAACTTGTTGATATTTGGAACTTTTCTGGTTTTTATCCAGAATCGTGGCGAATTTCAGGTCAGCTATACCAGTATACTGAGTCAATATTACCTTCCGGCACTGTTACTCATCGCGTTGATCTCGCTGCTCTACCTTCTACCTTCAAAACGATTTCACCTGGCACTCAATGCCATCGTCATCCTGCTTGGATTAATGACATACACCCATGGCAACCTGCTGACCTGGGATACCGGGGTTCTGGACGGCACACCATTGGATCTGTCCAAAACATGGCGCAGCGTCACCGACGCCGGGCTATGGCTGGCCGCAGCGGTGTTGTGCTTCAGATACCGTCAATTGCTGCTGACCCATGGCTGGAAAATTTGCCTGGTACTGATCGTGTTTCAACTCGCCGGCGCTGTACAAAATACCATCGTAAAACGTCCCGAGACGCCCCAGCAGAGTAAAATCATGCCACCACATCTGGCCCGGTTCTCGCGTGCTGGTAATGTTGTGCACATTATCCTTGACGGCTTTCAATCAACGATTTTCGAAGAATTGCTTGAGGAACACCCCGAGATCCGGCAGAAACTGGCAGGCTTTACGTTTTTCCGCGGTGCGACAACTTCCTCAGATGTGACTTATCTGAGTGTACCTGCCACCCTGACCGGCAAACCTTTTAAAAACCAGGAAAAGATTTCCGCCTACCACGCGCACACCCTGGGCGCGGACAACCTCTATACTTTCATGGCGGCGCATGATTATTCCGTGGATGTAGCAACACCGTTGTGGTGGAACAAACAACGCAGCCTGTTCAGCAGCTATTACCCCATCCCTACACCCTATGCCAATGCGCAGGAAACCCGGCGCAGCAGCGCCCTGCTACTCGCTGATTTATCCCTCTACCGGCAAACGCCACATTTTCTCAAGTCGCTGGTTTACCAACAGGGAAACTGGCTGTTTTCACATTTTCTGGTGACTGATCCCGCTCAACAATTCGAGCAGTTTTCCCATAATCACTTTTTGACTGACCTCACATCAAGACTGGTGGTGAACGCGGAAAAACCCACCTACAAGTTCATTCACCTGGTTACACCGCACCCACCCTTTGTCAGCGGTGATCACTGCCAGTTTTCCGGCGGCGTGCTCGAGTACAGCAAAGCCGCTTTCAAACAACAGTCTTACTGCACACTGCTGAATGTGGTTGCGTTTCTTCAACAATTACAAATCGCGGGAATTTACAAGCAATCTCTGATCTTGATTCACGGTGACCATGGTGGTGGCATACCGTTTGACATGCATGAAATAAATGGAAATAGCACAAGCAGTGAACGTTTTCTGCACCGGGTCTGGGGCAATCCCTTACCTCTGGTTTTAATTAAGCCGCCAGACACACTACATGTCCTGAAAACGTCTGACAACACGGTGCAACTACCGGACATCCCGCTGACGGTTGCTACGCTTCTCGGCTTGAAAAGCAATTTTCCCGGGCGTGCCATGTTCAGTCCAGACCCGCAATCACCCAGGGATCGCTTTTTCTACTACAGCACCATTCATCGCAATGAGGCCGCGTCTAAAGACTACTATGAGCAGTTTTTGACCTACAAAATCAGCGGCAGTGTTTTTCAAACCTCTTCCTGGCAAGAGATGCAACCCTACGCGGCGCCCGTCACCGATGCAAAGAACAGTTATCAGTGGGGTAGGGTTATCTCGTTTGGAATCAACGGCAACAGCCATCCATTTCAGGACGGTGGCTGGGTTATTACCCGCTCACAGGATGTCACATGGACCCACGGCAAGCGGACGAGTCTTGCCATTAATTTCCCGCAAACCAGTGAGCCCGTCATCATGAGCGCGATTATCAAACCCCTGATTTCGCCCGGCAAGCTGGAGCGTCAAAGAGTCAAGGTATTGGTCGGCGAAACACTGGTGGACGAGTGGTTTGAAACGGGCAACAGGTTTCACTCCGTTGAAGTACGTATACCACCGGCACTATTCAATCCCAACGGAAAAACCGAAATACACTTTGAGCTACCCGATGCCCGGGCTCCGGCGGAATTGGGCACCGGTACCGACAAGCGCATACTCGGTCTGGCTTTTATGAGTCTGGAGTTCAACCCGGAACACATCATGCAAGGGCACTAAAAAAACGTCATCACTCAGCGTGTTCCTGGTGGCCTTGCTGTTTCCCTTCACCGTAGTGCTGGTCGTTCCGTTACACGTTCAAATCAGTAACCAACTGGAATTTACCTTTACCAGCACCGATCTGATCAAATCGCTGCTGCCAGTATTCCTGTTTTGTTTTGCAGTTCTGGGCGCATGGTTTTGGCGCTTTCGGGGTCGGCGACGTCTACTGGCATCTACTGGCCCCGTCTGTCGTCTTCATGCTCAGCTTGCTACTGTGGCTTGAGGGCAACATTCTGGTCTGGGATTACGGACCGCTCGACGGCCGTGAAGTGGACGCGGATCGCCAGGGTCGGAATTCCCGAACAAAAAGGCAGTGCGTTACCCCGGGTGTTGATAAAACGCATCGGCGCCAAAGGCCCTATGGCCATCAACGATACACCGGTGCAACTGGCAGACATACCACGTACCCTGGTGAATGAAACGGGCTATGACGGTAGTGAATTCCCCGGTCGCTCGATGTTTGAACTCGAGGCCAGCCAGGTACGTAAACGCGAGGTTTATTTCAGTACGTTTAAATCCAACCCCCCTTATTCGGCGCCATACCGCAGCACGATGACCGTGTTCCAGGTCAACGGTTTCAGCTGGCTGGACAGTTCCTGGAGCAAGACTGGCAAGGTCTACCCACCTGCTGATGCGTCACCTAGGCGGGATTGATCGATCCGTTGGATTTTTCTGACACCAATAAAGTATACGGTTGCCATCATTCACAACTTGTTGGCGCTGAATCTGGAAATATTGCTGTAACTGTTTCTCAAGGTTTTCCTGGTAGTAGTCCTCGTACTTGTCCTGCTTGTTGAGCAACAGGGCTTTCACCTTGTCATCACGTCGTGAAACGTATTCGATCACCAGCTTGCCCGTCAGCCCCGCCAGGTAGCCAATGAATTCGGCCAGCGGGATGTTGGCAGTGATAACCACGTGATGGATCAGCGCCAGGCACAGCACCAGGTCCGGCTGGCTACGGCTGTAGAGATCGCCGCGTTCATGCTGGCGCCAGCCCCAACTGGGCGATGGATCGGCAATATTTTGCAGCAGGGGTAAGATGTTGTCCGGCGTCGCCTCATCCAGGTAAAGACGTTCGACCGCAACGTGATCGATATCCATGGCCAGCACCTGGGTGCAACGCTCAGCTGCGATACGTGAAAACTGTCCTGTATTACAGCCAATATCCCATACCGTAGCCGGTTTTTCAGCGTGCACAACGGCCCGGATGAAATCTTCTTTGCGTACATGGTCCGCGTCCGAGTAATTATGGAATTCGCTGTAGTCGCCCCACTCTGAACCACTTGCTTTCCAGCAAAGATGCTTGACCAGTTTCTGTAACTTGCGCACATTGACCAGGATCAGTTCACGGTTGAAACCCGCCGATTTGAGATTGGAGCGCACATTCTCAGAGGAGCCGCCATAACGCCGGTCGAGCTTTGACTGCAACCAGACGTGACTCATGACCCCTTTGCGAAAACGGTCGCGCAAACCAAATAGCGCGGCCGCGGTCTGTACATCGACACCATCGATGGCGGCGCGCATGAAGGGCTGGAAGTTACAGCCCTTGTAGGCCTGTAAAAATAAAGGAAACAGGAACATTTCACAAAACTGCCGGTAACCGGACCACGGCTCACCCCTGGCCAGCGGCTCAAAGGATGCGATGTCGATAAATACTGGCCGTCGATTGACGAACTGGATGTTATAAGGGGTGGCGTCCTTGAGTGTGAAACCATTGCTGACCGCGCGCTCAACGAGATGCAACTGCAATTCGGCGGCGGCCTTGAGCATGCTGAACGTCCATTCGTACGGATAGCTGATCACGGCCACCGGGTCGTGTTCCAGGAAGCCGGCCCACTGGCTCTGCACATCTTGGGGTAAAGGGTTATCCACGGCGGCGATTTCGCGTGTACCGATGACCTGACCCGCTGCGGCGAGCTTCTCGTAAAAAGGTTTTTCCTGCAACTGCCTGTAGGTCGTCAATGCAGTATTGCTCAGGCCACGAAAAACCCTGCCACCCAGGTGGTAGACCCGGCCATCACGGTCACGAAATGAACCGGCGTTGACGGCCGCTTGCTGACTGCTCATGGGGTAGTCAAACCGATTCGTCTTCGGCGTCTTCTTTTTTGTGCAGGCCAAATGCCGCCATCAACTTGTGCCAATACAGCTTAAGGGCCACACCGATGGCTGCAACCCCACCCAGGATGACCTGCAACAGCATGCTGCCGGTACCCGGGTCGAGGTAGGCATAGGCCGCGGTGCCCGGTAGCAGCAACAGGATGATCAGTAGCATTCTCACGTTTTACATCTCCATGATTTGTCAGCGTTTCTGCTGAAAGAAATTTTTTAGCAAGACGGCGCTTTCGTTTGCCATACAACCGCCATCGACAACGGCTGCGTGATTGTGGGCAGGATTGCGCAAAAGGTCAAATTTTCCACCCGCCGCACCCGTTTTCGGGTCACTGGCAGCAAACACGATACGCGCCAGACGCGCATGGATCATGGCGCCGGCACACATGCAACAAGGCTCGAGCGTGGCGTACAGTGTACAACCGGATAAACGATGGTTTGCCACCGCTTCACCCGCCTCACGCAGGGCCATGATCTCGGCATGTGCACACGGGTCATGCAAACCGACATTGCGGTTCCAGCCACGGCCGATAATTTCATTGTCCCTGACAATGACGGCACCGACCGGCACCTCGTCAGCATCACGGGCGCGCCTTGCCAGTGCCAGCGCCAGTGCCATCCAGGTCTGGTCCTGCTCGCTAAAGCTGACCATGCCATTCCAATTTCAACATCAATGAATCCCAGATCAATTTGTGCCTGGTTTCATTCTAACTTACCAGCCAGCCCGGCGTGTCAAAACTCAAGCTCAAATGCAGCCATTCCGTTACAATCGGGCAGACGCTGATCAGGGAACAGGAGCGACGGTTATTGATATGCACTTTGCCGGTTTTAAAAACATCACCGAAAAGGGCCATGGGCTGGCCCTGCAGGCTGATTTTTGTGTCGAGGGCCCGATCCTGTTTGACCTCGACTTCCAGTTGCGCCTGCGCGAGCGCGCGACCGGCGCCGAGGTCTGCTCGACACACCTGCGTCAACAGGGCATGGATATCGCCTGGTTACCGGCAGGCAGCTACCGACTCAGCATTACACCTGACGGCCTGGACCTCCCGGCGGGTACGTATGACTGCGACCTGTTGGCCTGGAGCTACGCCAATCGCCAACCACCAACCCTGCACGACACCTGTACACTTAAAACCGCACTCAATTTGCAGCCATCGGAGTCTGCCAATAACCGCACCCAATGGCACATTGAGAGTAGGGACAACCATTGCCTGGTCAGTGAGCTTTCCTGGAATAAACAGCACGATGACTGGTTCTTCCGGCATTTTGACCACGCCGCCAGGGTCGTGATCCACATGATGCTGGACGATTCGCCCAAACTGCGTGGCAACATCCTCGATGTCGGCTGTGGCGATGGTATCATCGACCTGGCGGTATTTCTGCGTTGCCAACCGCAATTACTGGTCGGTATCGACCCGTTCAGCGGTTTTCGGCGTCTGCCGGACATCATCACCAGCAATCACCTGCCAGCAGAATTATTCGACGACCCGCGTCTTCAGTTCCGCGCCGAGGACGGTAATGACATCCCCTACCCGGACAATCATTTCGATGTCGTGTTGTCCTGGGGATCACTGGAGCACATCGCGGGCGGTTACCGGAAAACCCTTGAGGAAATACAACGGGTGTTAAAGCCGGATGGTCTCTTTTTTGTCCACCCCGGTCTTTTCTACGGGCCAGCCGGCAACCACCTGGGGGAGTTCTTCACCGACCCATACATCCACCTCAAAATTCCTCCTGAAGAACTGCGTGAAAAGGTCCTGTCGACCCGCCCGGAACTCATGGACCGCGCCGGCGACAACGCCACGGCCGAACAATACTGGCAGTGGTACAGCGAGTTGAACCCGATCACGGTGGGTGGTTTTGAAAAGGAATTACGCGACATGGGTTTTGAGCCCTGGCGTGTGGCGCTGCGTAACAACAATATGGTCGAATACACAGCAAAATTGCAAAATTATTCGTTTACCGACCTGGCCACCAGTGAGTTATACCTGTCAGCCGTTAACCGCAAGACTTGAGGCAGGAACACCACTGCCCCTGGTCGTCTGAACACTTCATCTGCTTACAACGAGGCCAGGTAAAACTCATCGGCATCGATACGGTAACAGTACCCATTCATTAGCCGCAATATGGCTTCTCTTGATTCGCTCATTACTGGGATCTGCTGTGTATTTCCATTATTCCCACTCAATCGTTGCGGGAGGTTTCCCAGAAATATCATAAACTACACGTGATATATTATTGATTTCATTTATTATTCTTCTGGATACGTGCTCAAGAAAATCCTGCGGCAGACGAGCCCAGATGGCTGTCATGAAATCGACGGTTTCGACTGCACGCAAAGCGATGACCCAGGCGTAACGACGCTGGTCGCCAACCACACCGACGGATTTGACCGGTAAAAAGACCGCGAAGGCCTGGCTGACCTGGTCATAGAGTTCATAATTGCGTAATTCTTCAATGAAGATGTGATCCGCGCGCGCCAGCGGTTCCAGGTATTCCTCGCGTACTTCACCCAAGATACGTACACCCAGACCAGGACCGGGAAACGGATGGCGATAAACCATCTCACGCGGCAGACCCAGCGTCATGCCGATGCGCCGCACCTCGTCCTTGAACAATTCACGCAAGGGTTCAATGAGTTGCATATTCATGGCGTCCGGTAAACCACCGACGTTGTGGTGGGACTTGATCACATGGGCCTTGCCGGTGCGGCTACCGGCAGATTCGATTACATCCGGGTAAATCGTGCCCTGTGCCAGCCACCTGACCTGAACATCCGAGCCGGTGCAATTTTTTGCCTGTTCTTCAAATATCGTAATAAACAGCTTACCGATGACCTTGCGTTTTTCTTCCGGATCAGCGACGCCCTTGAGACCCTTTAAAAAGCGTTCGCGGGCATCCACGCGCACCACGTCAACGCCCATGTGGCGGGCAAAGGTCGCCATGACCTGGTCACCCTCCTGGTAACGCAGCAGACCCGTGTCCACGAATATACAGGTCAACTGCTCACCGATTGCCTCGTGCAAAAGGGCTGCCACCACGCTGGAATCCACACCACCGGACAGTCCCAGCAGGACGTGGTCTGCACCCACTTCAGCACGTACCCGGCCGATGGCATCCTCTACAATACTGGCCGGGGTCCAGCGGGCTTCACAGGCACAGATGTCCAGCACAAAACGTTGCAATATCTCTTTGCCCTTGGCCGTGTGGGTCACCTCCGGATGAAACTGGACCCCATAAAAATGGCGTTCTTCATCGGCAATCGCACACACCGGCGCCGAGGCTGTACGTGCGATCAATTCAAAACCCGGCGGCAATGTTTCGACCTTGTCACCGTGACTCATCCACACGTCCAACAGGCCAAAATCAGCGTCGCGGTCGTGACGGTCCGCGATACCGTCGAACAGGTTGGATGAGCGCACCAGCGCGACCTCGGCATAGCCGAATTCTTTTTCACTGGATGACGCCACGCTGCCACCCAACTGCGTGGCCATGGTATGCAAACCGTAGCAAATACCCAGCACCGGCACCTGCATGGCAAAAACAATCGCGGGTGCCGTGGGACCCGTGTCGGCGGTGGCGGATTCCGGCCCCCCGGACAGCACAATACCTCTCGGATTGAATGCTTTTATCTCGTCTTCACCGGCATCCCACGGGAAAATTTCACAGTAAACGCCGATTTCACGGATACGACGGGCGATCAGTTGCGTGTATTGGGAGCCAAAATCCAGTATCAATACACGTTGCTGGTGAATATCCCGTGTCATGTGAAATAGGTCATCGCTTATCAGCCCAGCTTGTAGTTAGGCGCTTCCTTGGTGATCTGTACGTCGTGGGCGTGGCTCTCACGCACACCCGCATTGGTGATGCGTACAAACCTGGCCTCGTTGCGGAAGCGTTCGATATTTTCACAACCCATGTAACCCATGGAGGAACGCAGCCCGCCAAGTAACTGGTGCACAACACCCGACAATGGGCCCTTGTAGGGCACCCGGCCTTCGATGCCCTCCGGCACCAGTTTGTCCGCGCTCACGTCCATCTGGAAATAACGGTCCTTTGAGCCTTCCTGCATCGCCCCCAACGAACCCATACCACGGTAAGTCTTGTACGAGCGCCCCTGGAACAGTTCGACCTCGCCGGGTGCTTCCTCGGTACCTGCAAACAGGCCGCCGATCATGACCGTCCAGGCACCGGCGGCAACCGCCTTGGCCAGGTCACCTGAAAAACGCACGCCACCATCGGCGATACAGGGCACACCCGTTTTTTGCAATGCCATGGCGACATTATTGACCGCGGTGATCTGCGGTACACCGACACCCGCGACCATACGCGTGGTACAGATCGAGCCCGGACCCTGGCCGATCTTTATACCGTCCGCCCCGGCCTCAACCAATGCCAATGCACCTTCAGCGGTCGTGACGTTGCCACCGATCACCTGCACATCCGGATATTGTTGCTTGACCCAGCGCACCTGCTCCATCACACCGCTTGTGTGGCCGTGGGCCGTATCGACGATGACGGCGTCTACGTGGGCATCGACCAATGCCGCAACACGCTCCCTGGTATCGCCACCGACACCGACGGCCGCAGCTACCAACAATCGCTCGCGTACATCCTTGGCGGCATTTGGAAAATCGGAAGACTTCTGTATGTCCTTGACCGTAATCAGACCGCGCAATTCAAAGTTACCGTTGACCACCAGTACTTTCTCAATACGGTGACGGTGTAAAAGTTTCAATATCTCGTCCTGGCTGGTGTCCTCGTTGACGGTCACGAGATCCTTTTTCCCCGTCATGATATTGCGCACGGGGTCATCAAGGCGGCGTTCGAAACGCATGTCACGACTGGTGACAATACCAACCAGTTCATGGCCATCGACCACCGGCACACCGGAAATATTGTGTCGGTGGGTGATCTCCAGGACCTCCGAAATCGTGGTGTCGGGGCCCACCGTGATCGGTTCCTTGATTACGCCTGCTTCGTACTTTTTGACGATGGCCACCTGTTCGGCCTGGCTTTGCAGGCTCATGTTCTTGTGAATGACACCAATACCGCCTTCCTGGGCCATGGCAATAGCCAGACGCGCCTCGGTAACGGTATCCATGGCCGCAGACAGCAGTGGCGCATTCAGGCTCAGACCGGTGGTCAGACGGGTTTTCAGGGAAACGTCCTTGGGCAACACGTCGGAGTAGGACGGTACCAGCGATACATCATCAAAAGTGAGGGCTTCACCGATAAATTTCATGGCAGGCATACTCCTTCTTGGATGTGGCAACGCCCGGTGCAGGCCGGGCGCGTTAGCAGAATATTATAGCCCCGTGATGGTTTGAATGACAGTCGGATACGCGCGACAAGGGTACAGGGCGAAGAAGGAACGGGGCGGGTAACTGCGCCTCAGACCTTGAGCCGACAGGGATGTCGGCGACAGAGCGACCACAGGGATGTGCTTGCAGCCTGTCTGAGTTGCAGCAGCTCGGGTCGTGACCTGCAAGGACATCTATACCTGTCTCCTAAGGCTGTCTGCTAAACACCACCTTACCATCCAGCCATGTCTGCAGCACCACGGCTACCGAGTGCACCATCGATATAGAACTTGGCAGTGCGCATGAACAAACGCCCCGAGGGGTCGGCCTGAGCACCGTTTTCACAGAGCCAGTCCAACGTCGCACCGGCACCATCGGCCATGGCGTAGACACGCGTCGGAAAGTGCCCTGCCCTAATCCGTTGCCGGTACAACTCAATTACAGCCCGGCTGATACCCGGATCGTGCACACCGGTTAAACCCAGACGAACCATCCGTTGCAGTGCCAGGTCCAGCGATGCCACCAGCAATGCCTGCGATATTTCCGGTACGGCTTTGTCCACCAGCGCCATGGCACCGTCCACCAGTACACCGGTGGCCTCACCATGGTTATCGCGATGGATAAAACCACCCTGGGGTTGCCAGTTGCCGGACAGGTCCGCATCGGCCATCGCCAGCGCTGCACTGTTGGCCCAGGCAGCGTGACCATCGATACGCCGCAACCACACCGGTCGGTCCGGAAACACACTGTCCAGATCCTCACGGGTCGGGAACACCTGAACCGGCCAGTCATTCTGATCCCAGCCACGGCCCAGCAACCAGTCCCCGGCGCCCAGCTTAAGCGCGTGCTCCCTGAGTTTCCTGATCACCCCGGCTTTACTGCGAGTACCCTGCAACTGTGCCTGTGAAAGACTGATTGCCAGACCGTACAAGTGACCGTGTGAGTCGATCAGACCCGGAAGCACTGTTTTGCCGTGCAGATCGATACGCCTGGCGTCCGGGTAGCTCTGCAGCAGTTCCTGATCTGCACCCAGGCGTTTTATTTCACCGTCGCTGTCAAACAGCATGGCGGTGGCGGTGGAATTGTCTTTAGCCATGCTGTAAATGTTTGCATTGTGGACCAGGATATCTTGAGCTTGCGGAACCGGCGCAAGCGGTTTGGCTGCCTGTTGGTGGTCTGCCTGAAAATCGCAGGCACCAACCAGGAGCAGCAACACCGGGGGCAGAATTTTACTTACCATGCCAAACACCTCGAATAAAGCGCACTGAATCATGTGTTTAAATGTACCTGGCCCCCTTTAGGTTATAACATGACACTGGCCTCTGTCATTTCAGTCGTTGCAGCGCCGTTAAAGTTTCCCGGATCGTAAGCTTTTCTACTTGCAATTGACCGAGCGCCCTGAGCCCATCGCTCAGCCGATCCTGCAACAGCATGTTGAAGCCGGCGCGGATCAGCAGCCGCGATTGCGCCAGCTTCAGGTTCAAACCTTTCCTCAACCATCCATATAACCACCGGGTCCTCAGGCTTCCCGGCCTGAGTTGATTGCTCAAGTCGGTATGGATCGGCTCAGCAGCCAGCATCTGCAACCAGCTCAGGCTTGCCCAGGCGGCCGTTTGCACGCCGGATGCGCGCAATATTTCCACCAATCCCCGTAGATTAATCTCTTCACACTGCAGCAGGCGGTGGACATCCACCAGCCTGATCAGCGCAGCGTCTTTACCGTTCACATATTTGGTGATGGCCGGATGAATCAGCATCACCAACAGGCTCGCCTGCTTGCTGAGGCCAGCAAAATCACCGCAGGTCTCGCGCTGCTCAAATAAATAATCACTCAGGTCAAAACGGGTGCGCCCCGGTCGCAACAGGTGCCAGTGCAGGTCGATGCAGACACCGTTTTTGACCAGTGAGGTCTCGTGACTGATGTTTGCGGGCTGATGGTGGGCGCAAAAACCAATCTGCAGCAGCGCCTTAATGGCAGCAAATTTCTGTTCGTCGCGGACCAGTATATCGATGTCACAGACCCAACGTTGGGTCGGGTCAGCATACAGGCTGTGGCGCAACTGCGCGCCCTTGAACACCAGGTAATCGATACGGGCAGTGGCAAAAGCATCCAGCACCGCTTGCAGTATGTTTTTTTGCATCAACTGGCCGGCGGCAATCACCAGTGCGTCGGTTTTGAAGGTCTCAGCCAGGTGCTCAAAGCGGCTTGCCAGGCGCTCTTCTGCCAGCAGCATCTGCAACCACAGTTGCGCCAGGCCCTGGCGTTGCAGGAAGGTGGCGAATTCATCCACGTCGATGTTTTCAAGTGCTTGCAACATGGCCGGCATTTGATTGCGGTCCTGCCGGGCAAGCAGTGGCTGCAAGGCGGCTTTATGGAAGTAAAACGGATCGTTGTCGGGTTGCCTGGCCACAGCCTAGTTTAACTGTAATGTCATTTCCGCGCAGACGGGGATTTCATCAAGCAAACGGGGGGCAACGAGGTATGGAGACCCCGGTTCTGTTACGCGCAGCTCCAGGCTGATGTTTACAATGACGGGGTGACCAGGCCAGGCTGGAAAGGCGTTAGTTCATGATTTGAACTGATTTCTTGAGTCATGCGGGATTATCTGTAATGATACCAGCCTTCTGGAGTTGAGCATCCTTGAGGAGGCGTTGCATGGTCACTGTAAACCACACACCATGAATGACTTGTAGCAGATGAAAAAGCGCTTACAAATAATTGTTGTTGCTACGTTTTATATCATTTTCTTGAGCACGTGTACGGGCCATCCGAAGGCACCCGTCAAGATGGTGATACCGATCACCCAAAGTGAGGCCAGGCCAGTGCAAGCGCAACTACCCGGCCCGGTACCGGCCAGGGCAGCCAACTCCAAGGCCACACCGATCACCAAAATCGTGGTGCCGACCACGCTGCGCCAACCCCGCGCAATTTACCGGCACAGCGGCCCCCATGTGCAGGTCAGCATACCGGTTTCTGAAATTCCGGTGTCGGAGGCCGGCGAACGACGCAGATCGGTCAAGCTGCCTGGCCCCATTGACGAAAACACGGTGAATAAACAGCCCATAACCATCAACCCCAAAAAAATCAATCCCAGCAAGATCAACCCCGGCAAAATCAATAAGTTTGCGGCGCCCGATCCAAAGCCGCTGGCCTGGACCACGACCACGACCACGTTTACTTCGACCAGTTTTCTAGACAACGCGACCTTTAACAGCGGCTCTATTTTTATTCCGCCCGACGCAAACGCCGCCGCTGGCCTGAACCACGTCGTTGATATGGTGAATGATGTTATTACGATTCACAAGAAAGACGGCACCATTGATTTTCAGACCTCTTTGGATTCGTTTTTTTCCAGCCTGGGTCCACTGGGGAGAGTAAGCTTTGACCCCCGGGTGATTTACGACCAGTACGCAGCGCGCTGGGTGGTGGTCGCCGTTGAGCAGACGGAAACATCTTCTGGTGGCGGCGCCACCAATACCTCGCGGATATTTGTTGCGGTGTCGGATGACAGCAACCCCAATGGCACCTGGTATTTCGCTGAGATCAACTCGGTGGTCAATACCGGTGTGGATAACTGGGCCGACTATCCGGCCATCGCGGTCGACAATGAAGTCGTCTATATCACCACCAACCTGTTCGGTTTTAACGGTGGTTCTTTCGCGGGTGCACGGGTGTGGGTGTTGACCAAAGGGGTGGGCCTCGGCGGATTGTATGATGGCGGGGCCCTGGCGGCCAGTGTATTTGATCCCTATGCTGCCAGTGGTGTTGCCACGACCACCATCCCGGCTCACATGTATGGCACGGCGCCGGCCGGTGTCGGCACCTTTCTGGTCAGTTTTTCAGGTATGTCCGATGGCGTCAGCGAAGAGATTCAGGTGGTGCGCTTTGATGATCCGCTGAATACCGCCGTATTCACATTGTCGACGGTGTCTTTGGGCAATATTGATAACGAGGGGGTCTTGCCGGATATGCCCCAGTCCGGTTCTTCGAGTCTGATCAGTTCCAACGACCGGCGGGCACTGGATGCGGTCTGGCGTAGCAACACCCTGTGGTTGACGACCACCATCGTCCCGAACAGCGGCATCGATACCGGTGAAGCCACGGCCTATTGGGTCAAAATTGATACCACCACCCTTTCCAGTCTGGCGCTTGCGGATTCCGGCGTTATTGGTGGTGAGGATATTGCCGCAGGTACCTACACCAGCTTTCCTTCGATTGCGGTTAACGTCAATGACGATGTGGTGGTGGGCTTTTCAGCCTCCGCGCCGTCCATTTTTGCCGGTGCTTATTTTGTCAATCGGCAGACCGCTGATAGCCCCGGAACAACGGGGGGTTCGGTGACGGTAAAAGCCGGCGTTGCCTCTTATGTCAGAACCTTTGGGGGAGGTAGTAATCGTTGGGGTGACTACAGCGGCACGACGCTTGATCCTGCCGATGAATGTTTCTGGGTGTTTAATGAGTGGGCGGATGCGAAATGTGCCGCCAGTAGTGGTGAAGATGGCTGCTGGGGCACAGCCTATGCGAAAACCTGCCCGACGACACCCCCGGTCGTGTGCGGCGCCACGCAAAGTATCCCAGCCAATACATGGACGCGGTTTTCGGTGCCGTGCGACATTTCCCCTACCAATACCGTGGCGGATATATTCAGCGGCCTGAGCGCTGCGACGTATGGCACCAATTGGGTGGTTTATAAACGTGATGCCGCAACCACAAGCTATGTGCTGCTGGCCACCACCGATCCGATGATTACCGGCACGGGCTATTGGGTTTTTACGACGTCCACAACCCAGGTGAGCCTGAGTGGCGCGCCGGATGCGACCACTGACATTGCCCTCACCGGGGTGGCAACCACGGGTCGGGACAACTACATCGGGCACAACCAGAACGCCACCGTAAACTGGAATCAGGTGCAGGTGGTGGATGGCGGTGCTGTGTTCGGCATCGCTGGCTACGACCCGGTGGATGGTGGTGGTAAATTCGCCTGCACAGCACCGGTCAGCTCGGCCTGTCTCATGTCGCACCTGATGAACAAGTGGAATGGCAGTGCCTACCAGGTCTTTGACGGCGATGTGACCGGCGGCAGTCCGGGCACGCTGAGCCCGTTTGATGCTTTTTGGGTGCAGGCCTTCAAAGCCGGCATCAAGCTGCGCATTGCGGTCGCTTCGTCTGCCAAACCTGCCTCTGGTACCCTTAGCGTTAAGCCGATGCCGTCATCAATTGCAAGCACTGCAGCCAGTGCAGGCGCGAAAATTGAGATACAGAAAAACGCCGGGAAGAAGATCGAAGGGCGGGATATTGATGGGCGGGACGTGCAGGGACGGGAGCGCCAGAAACACAAAAAGCATAAAAAACGCAAGGGCCAGCCATGGTATATCCGCCTGGTTGTCTCATCCGGGACGATGGAAGACCCCGGGAATGTGTTGGGGCAACGGGCCGACGCCATTGACGGCAACGACCCTCACGATCTTGAAGAACCGCCGCCTTTTGGCAAAAAATATCTTTCAGTCCTCTTTGATAACCCGTTATTTACACAGGTAAAATGGGGCTTTACCACCGATTTCCGCAAACTGACTAAGGAACCTGAAGGCATTTGGCCCTTCGTGGTCAAGGCCTATGACGGGATCAGGGAAATCAACATCCGCCTGGACGGTGAAGAGGACCTGTTCGAGGAAAGCTGGCTGGTGGACGAAGAAAGCGGCGAGGTGATCAAAGTACACGCGGGTGACAGCTACACTTTTGACATTCAAGGCGGGGAACACTTTTTCAGGTTTGAACAAGGCGATGACTGAGGATCAGAAGAAACCCATCTCGCGCCGGGAATTGCTGGGCGGGATGGGTAAACTGGCTTATGTCACGCCTACTTTGACTGTGCTGTCCCTGATTTCAGGTAACGCCCAGGCCATCGGGTCACCACCGTGCCCACCCGACGGCTGTACTGCTGGCAATGGCACACCCTCGCCCAAACAGAAATCCCGCACCCGGAACCGAACCAAACCCCACCATTAGTACTCCCCGTCGTCCCGGGGCCGCGAATAGCGACATAATTGTCATCCTGGAAATGCGAATAGTGACATAAATGTCATCCCGGAAATGCGAATAGCGACATAATTGTCATCCTGGAAATGCGAATAGTGACATAAATGTCAT
>CAZYVH010000010.1:21225-58919 GCA_964650905.1 uncultured Wenzhouxiangellaceae bacterium
CCCGGAAATGCGAATAGCATTATCCGGGAACTCCAAGCCGGCACTTTTCTGGTCGGTTTTCAGGTACATTCTCCGGCGCAAACGAAGAGATACAGGTTGTAAGGTTTGATGACCCGTTCAATACCACAGTGTTCACCCAATCATTTATCTCATTGGAGGATATTGACAGCCTGAGTGGTGGCTTGCCGGATGTGCCGCAGTCAGGCAGCGCGACTCTGATCAGATCCAACAGCCGTCGCGCACTTTATGCGGTGTGGCGCAGCAATGCCCTGTGGATGACGACCACCATCAACCCGAACAGTGGCATTGATGCGGGTGAAGGCTCCTCCGCCTCTTTGCTACCCGTTGCTTACACAGCTAAAACGGGTTTATACTGTCGATTTCCGCAAACTGACAAAGAAACCTGAAGGTGTTAGACCCTTTGTGGTCAAGGCCTATGACGGGATCAGGGAAATCAGCATCCGCCTGGACGGTGAAGAGGGTCTGTTTGAGGAAAACTGGCTGGTGGACGAAGAAAGCGGCGAGGTGATCAGGTGCACGCGGGTGACAGCTACACTTTTGACATTCAAGGCGGGGAACACTTTTTCAGGTTTAAGCAAGGCGATGACTGAGGATCAGAAGCAACCCATCTCGCGTCGGGAATTGCTGGGCGGGATGGGTAAACTGGCTTACGTCGCGCCCACCTTGACGATGCTTGCGCTGTTTACCAATAATGCCAACGCCGACGGTTCGTGTGAGATCATTGAGTGTCCCGATGGTGCTGGCACACCCTCGCCCAAACAGAAATCCCGCACCCGGAACCGAACCAAACCCCGCCATTAGCATATTCTGGCATTCCTGCGCGTGAATGACGGGATTCCCAGCCCGGGATATAATCTCAGCATGCAGTCCCGGGCAGCAGACCATTACCGTATTGCCACCGAAGTCCTTTCCCAGGAGGTCAATGGCGAAACCGTGTTGCTGGATCTGACCGGTGAATGCTACTTCAGCCTCAACCAAGTGGGTACACGCATCTGGCAGTTGCTCAAGTCCGGTCAGGCTGTGGAAAAAATGCTGACAGTCTTGCAGACTGAATATGAGGTCGGTAAAGAGCAACTTGAAAAGGATATGGTTGATTTGCTGAATAAGCTACTGGGTGCAGGGCTGATTGAAATCAGACATTGACCCGAATTTTGTAAGCCAGGGCCGGGCCCGCTACGACCGCAAGTCGTCATTCCTGAAAACTTAAACGATTGAATTAATGTCTGATTTCTACCGCATTTTTAACACCACCTTCAGTTGCGATTTCCCATTGCCGGGATTGCCACCCGCAACGGTGAGCCAGGCACCACTTGCAGTGAAACTGGCTGCAGCGGCGCAATTTGACCTCGATGGTTTTGAAAGGAAATTTATCTGGTTTAACGTTCATGGCAAACCGACCTGCTGGTGCGAGCGCCGTGGGCGCGATCACCTGTTTGTGTTTCCCGGCTTTGCCAGCTACCACGTGTCTGCCGATGACGTCATTTCCTGCCTGCCGGCACCCGATGCAAGCATGTTGATGCTGCAACACCTGCTACTGAATCAGATCATCCCGCGCTATCTCGCCACCAATGGGTGCCTCGTGCTGCACGCCAGTGCGGTTACGCTGGGAAGTGGCCCCACGATTGCCTTTCTGGGCAATTCCGGTTTTGGTAAATCAACCCTGGCGGCGAGCTTTCACCGTCACGGCGCGATCCTGATAGATGATGACTGCATCATGCTCGACCCTTGTGCACGTGGTGCCACTGTCGTGGGTGGCTATCCGGGCATTCGCCTTTTTCCGGATTCGATGCACGCGGTATTTAGCGAGACCGCAGGGTTTTCTGCCTACTCGCCTTATTCGGACAAGCAGCAAATGTTGTTGCAAAATGAAGCGGGCGGCGCAGCGCTGACACCGCGCAGTCTCGACGCCCTGTTTTTGCTGGCTGACCCACACGTGGGCGAGCTGGCTAGAACAGTGCAAATCACGCCTCTATCGGGGCCTCAGATGATGATGGAAATGACCGGCTGTGCGTTCAGCCTGGATCCGACCGATAAGCCATTAATTGTGCAGAATTTTCGACATATTGGTGCGACGATAACTCCGCGGCTCGGTATGTATAAGTTGGGTTATCCGCGAGACCACAAATACTTATCCGCTGTTCGGGAGTCGGTGGCAAGCTACCTCGGGTGAGTTTCGTTAAAGGAATTACTATGCGCCGCTTCCACTCCCGACAGCGAGGAGTAAAACTATCACTGCGATCACAGTCGTATATGCACAAGCCATGGCCGGGATAGGTATAGGCCAGTTACAACGCCTCTGATAAAACATACAGGACAGGTGTCTAACTTCAGTTTATTATCTGCCCATGGAAACCGACGACCTGTTCACCGAAAAGCCCCAAGAAAACATCTATACACCCAGCGAGTTGAACCACGAGGCACGTATTCACCTGGAAGCGGGCTTTGGCAAGGTGCAGGTTGAAGGCGAGATGTCCAATCTCAGCCAGCCTGCATCCGGCCACCTGTATTTCTCGCTAAAAGATGACAAGGCGCAGGTCTCCTGCGCGCTGTTTCGTTCCAACACCTTTGCCATCGGTTTCAAACCGGAAAACGGTATGCTGGTACGAGCCACGGGTCGTGTCAGTCTCTACGAGGCGCGCGGCAACTACCAACTAATCGCCGCATCACTGGTGCGGGCCGGTGAAGGTCTGCTGCGGGCAAAATTCGAGTTACTTAAAAACAACCTGGCCGAAGAAGGCCTGTTTGCACAGGCACACAAGCAAATACTGCCGGCTTACCCGCGAAGAATAGCGGTGATTACGTCCCCAAGCGGCGCCGCGCTACGCGACATACTGAATGTGCTCCAGCGACGCTGGCCACTGGCTGACGTGCGTATTTACGCCGTTCCGGTGCAGGGCGACGCAGCGGCGCCGGCGATCGCGAACGCACTGGCGGCGGCCAACCGGCATGGCTGGGCGCAGGTGATTATTACCGGCCGGGGTGGTGGTTCGCTGGAAGACCTGTGGGCGTTTAACGAGGAGGTCGTGGCGCGCGCCATTTACGCATCCACGATACCGGTGGTAAGCGCCGTGGGTCATGAGACCGATTTCAGTATTGCAGATTTTGTCGCCGACCTGCGTGCGCCTACACCATCGGCAGCGGCTGAACTTGTCTCACCCGATCACGAAACCCTTAAACACAGTTTGAGCATGCTGGGAAACCGCCTGCAACAACGTATGCTGGCCACGTTGCAACAAAAAGCCCAGCAACTGGATCACCTGGGCCACCGACTGCAGCAGCGTCATCCCGGTCAGCGTCTTATTGAGCACCGCCGACGCCTGACTCAGGCCTGGCAGCGTCTGCTGCTGACAAGGTCCCGTATCATCCCGGAGCGCCGCCGTTACCTGCAAGACCTTAGCAGCCACCGCCTGCTGCCGCTGGGCAGCCGGATCGTACCCGAACGCCGGCGCAGACTGCAGGAGATGGCGCGTACACTCAACGCCGTCAGCCCACTGCCCACCCTCGCACGTGGCTACGCCATCGTGATGGATGCAAAAAGTGGCGCTGTTATCAGTTCGGTAAAAAGCATTGAACGCGAACAGGCACTCATCACCCGGTTGCACGATGGGCAAATACACTCGCGTGTCGAATAAGGGTATGGGGTCAGGTGCATTTGAAATTAGAAACTATATTTATCTAATTGAAAAATAAATAGAATGCCCTGAACCATGAGTTTAAATGTACCTGACCCCTTTATTATTGTTGTTTGATAAGGGTCCAAAAACTGTCACGGGCAATATTTTTCATCGCCTGCAGGGAATCCTGCTGGCGCTTGCCTGCACCTACGAACATCGTCATACCCTCGATTGAACAGGAAATGTACAGGGCAAACTGCTGGACCTGTTTTTCGTCCAGGCTCGGGTTGGCCTCCCGGATCAGCCCGGCTATCACACCCCGTTCCTCCACGTACATGTGCTCCATGAGTCCGGCCACGTAGTCATCGTGGTTGGCCAGCGCCCAGAGCTCCGGAAACAGACTGGTTGTGCGCTTGGTATTCAGATCCTCGATCAGAAATTCAATCACAGCGACAAAACGGGTAGTTGGATCATCCCCGCTAGCGGTTGCGACACGCTCCATTTCATCGAGGTAGCTGGCCAGAATACTTTCCAGCATGTCCTTTAAAAGCGCTGCTTTGGTCGCGTAGTAGTACGTCAGGTTGCCGACGGTCATGCCGGCCTGTAGCGCGATCTGCCGCATGGTCAGTTTTTTGTAACCCCTGCTCACCAGCACAAGCTCGGCCGCCTTCAGGATGGCTTCAATTCGTCGCTGACCTTTCTTGTAGGATACGGCGCGTGTGCGCCGTATATTTTTTTTAGTTTGCATGAAAGTTCCTGCATGCTCCTGGCAGTTGCAATAAGTGTTAAGCCGTTTCTTGACAGTAACAGGTTTATCATCCTATATTGTACGCTTGTCCTATTATTGACGTAGACCCAGTTCCTGATCAAGTCAACAACCGGCCCGGGAAAACAAGATGACCCATACACCGCTCAGATTTTTCGTTTTAATCATGTTCCTGTGCCTGACCACAGCACATGCGATTGCCTTTGACGAGGATTCGCTGGTGGTCAGGAAATGTATCCATTGTCATACCTTTGACAAGGGTCATTTGGCCCGCATCAGTGAACTACGAACCACCCCCGAAGAATGGACGGTTATCATCGACCGTATGCATCGATTGCACGCCATGCCTCTAAAAAATGGTGAAATGGCCGCCCTGTTAAAAGAATTGTGCGCGACACAGATATTGACACCGGAAGAAGCGGCCCGGGTCGCCTATATTAACCTGTTCAACAACCCTCAAACGATGGAAACACCGGTTGGTAGCGAGGAGACAAAACTTTTTACCACCTGTGTGCGCTGCCACTCCGAGGGCAAAATACTGTCCTACCGCATGACCGACACGGCGTGGAAGAAACTACGTGATTTTCACCTCTACATCGACCCGGCAATCATGTACCAGATGCGTGAGATGTACTGGAGGAAAGAAGCCGATGATGTCCTCGGCTGGCTGGGCCGGGAGTATCCCTACCAACGTGCGTGGAAAGCTCCGCAAAGCAAACTTGAAGGTCCATGGTACATATTGGGTAATGAACCCGGTAGGGGTAACTACCGCGGTGCCGCCACTCTGGTTGCAAGCGGTGATGATGACTATACCCTCAAAGGCACGCTGAGCTTTAGCGACGGAACCAGCGAGACATTCAGTGGTGAAGCCACGCTCTATGGCGGTTACGCACTGCGTACACGCACCCGCCATAACGGTAGCCCGACCATGGGGGCCTTCAGTTTTGTGGATGGTGTGATCAGCGGTGAACACCAGCACAATGCACCGGATTTCAGGACCGCTTCTTCAACGTGGTATCCACTGGGAGATACCCGTCGCGCACTACGCACAAGCCCCGGTTATCTGCTCAGCGGTGAGGAGACACACATTGTCATCGAAGGGTTTAAGCTCCCTGCTGTGGACAAAAAAGATATCGTCCCCGCCAGTGATGCCGTGGATGTGTTGGAGGTGCTATCCGCTTCCCCCGAAGCCATCGAAGTGGTGCTCAGGTACACGGGCCAAACCGTTGCCCGCACACGTTTGCAAGTCAAGGATATTGACGCCGGTGAACTGACACTGGCGCCCCGTATCGACTACCTGCGCATCAGTCCGGCAATGGGCCGGGCACGTGTCAATGGCGGGGCCAACTACCCGGCGGAGGGCGTGCAATTTGAGGCCGTGGCCTACTCCAATGGCAAGGATGCTGATGCAAAGGACGATGATGTCCTGCTTGGTCCGGTCGCTGCACAATTCAGCCTGGCCGAAGCCGTCACCCGGCCCGGCGACGATGACCTGGTCCACCTCGGGGTAATTGAGTCTGACGGCACTTATATCCCCAGCTCAGATTACAACCCACTCCCTTCCCGCGAACTCCAGATCGAGGGCACGGGTATGGTTAAAGTCATTGCGAAATATACACGAGGCACCGAACCGTTCAGCGCCGAGGCACGTCTGGTGGTGACCGTCCCCGACTTCATCCAGAGGTTAAGGTAAACTCGTCATGGGCAATCGCCTCACCTGGGCAGACCACCATATTTTCAAACACGGCAGTGAACAGCTGGTCTTTGGTGTGGAGGACGCCAGCCTGTTTGCACTGAGTAACGAAGCACACCAAACCCTGTGCAGGTGGCGCACCACAAAGTCGATTGACCCGGGCACCATACCCGTGGCCGACCGTGAGACGCTGGAAGGCTTGTGCGAGGCCCGCCTGCTTAATCCACTGGCGCGGCAAAAACTACCTTCACCCAGGGCAGAACCAGGCTGCACAGCGTTGGCCACCCTGGTGCTCGAAGTCGCCCAGAACTGTAACCTCAATTGCAGCTATTGCTACGCCGAGGCCGGCACCTACGGCGCGGCTCCCAGACTCATGCCGCCGGAAACAGCCCGCCAGGCAGTGCATTACCTGCTGGATAATTGCGGCGGGCACCAACAAGTGACACTGATACTTTTCGGTGGCGAACCCCTGATGAACCTGCCGGCTGTAAAGGCAGCTATCCTTGAGGCACATGAGTATGGCGGCAAACTGGATAAAAAGGTCCACGTTTCGCTGACCACGAATGGTACTTTACTGAAACCGGACGTCATAGATTTCCTGCACGAACATCGGGTCTCGGTCGCCGTGAGCATAGATGGCCCCAGCAGTATCCACGATCGCAACCGTCCGGATAAAAAAGGCCGGGGGAGCTATGCACAGATAGCCTCTCGACTGGAGATGCTGTTCGAGAACGCCCCGTTGCCCATCGCAGCCAGGGTGACACTGGTACCGGACCAGTGGCAGGCGGCGGTCGAAGTGTTCGAACACCTGATCGGGCTTGGTTTCGACGAGGTCGGCATCGCGCCGGTCAGCCCGATCAACCCGTCCCTGCTGCCCTCGGCCGAGCAGGAAGATGACATCATGCAAAGCTTTACAACGCTGGCCGGACGCTTCCTGGATGCGGCGGTAAAGGGCCATGTGCTGCCGTTCTCAAATATCCTGGATTTACTAGCCAGGCTGCACAGTGGTCAGGCCAAAGCCATATCCTGTGGAGCCGGTTACGGTTACATGGCTGTTGACGCCAGGGGACAGTTCTTCCCTTGCCACCGAATGGCGGGGGAACCCGGATTCAGCGCGGGAGATCTGACCGCCGGAATTGACGTAAATCAGCTCAGGGTGAGCCTGGGCCACTTGAACCACAACCGTGACGAGGATTGCTCCACATGCTGGGCCCGGACGCTTTGCTCTGGCGGTTGTCATTACGAAAACCACCTGCGTGAAAACCAACTGGGCCTGCCGCGCGGAACGTCCTGTAAATTTATTCGCAATTGGCTGGAACTGGGTATTCAGACCTACGCCAGCCTATGCGCCGCCGGCGCCATGGATGCTATGAACCCGTTGTTAAATGTACGTGCGCAGTGTTGAAAAGGAACCCGATATGAGCAGAAAAAAACCCCTACAGGCATTGAACCAGAAAGCCCGCGCCATCCAATCGCTGGCCGACGGTGAAAAGAAATCGGTACAGGCGTTGCAGGACGGGCCACCGGCCATGCCGGTTGGTTGCACCACCATTTTTGACACTGGTTGGGAAACCAACCCACGGCCCAGCAACCCGGTTGGCAACTGCCAGTCGTCGGTCAAGGATTTCCCGGGCTGTGCCGGTGATTGCTGGTGGCCCGCACAGGTACCGGACGGCCTGACCAATCATGAAGATTTTGACAAGCAGTGCAGCAACATCGCCCGGGACTGGCGCGAGCTGAAATATGATTAAGTAAAGTATTAAATATACATTCTAAGGTATTGTAAATGAAATTTAAAATAAACATTTTTATCATCGTCTTTGCACTCGGAACACTGTTGGCCTCCGGCAACGCATTGGCAAAAGACATGTTTTATTACATCGGCAATGGACTGATCCAGGTGATCGACGGCGACAGCGATGCCATCGTTGGCGACATCCCGGTCGAAGGCTGGTTGCGCGAAACAGAATTCAGTGCTGATCAGAAGTACCTCTATGCCGTCGCCAATCGCCACCTGATCCACAAAATCGATCTCGCACGACAACGTGTGGTGGACACCATCGACGTTGGCGGTGGTGGCTGGGAGCGCTTCATTTTCGGTTTTGACCTGGCCCCGGACGGTAACACTGCGTATGTCAACCTGCTATCGCGCAAGGCAATCCAGGGGGAAGCCCTGGTGACTGCGCCGCAACTGGCGCAAATCGACCTGGCAGATGGCCATATCCTGCGCAGTATTGAGGTACCCTGGAGTTCGGTGGCATTGGTCTCGGTGGAAGATTCGAATGAAATTTACGTCATCGGCAAGGACATCGTCAAAGTCGATACCAGCGCTGCCGATATGCGTGTCAAAGATACCTACCCCATGTTTTCCAAGCAATGGAACGTGTTGCCACTTTGGGACAACAGCCACGAAAACGACGGTCTGTTCATGCTCAATTACTACACGCCCCAATTGATGGGCCTGTTATCGATCGACACGAAGAGCGGCAAAATCACCGACACACCACTGAACGGTCCACCGGTCTTTGCCTACAGCGTCATGCGCTCACCCGACCAGAAGAAAGTCTATGCCGTCATGGATGAGCTGACGGTCATTGACCTGGCATCACGCAGCTATGACTCCATCAACCCAATACCCTCAGGCACTGTCTATGCCCTCGGTGTTTCAAGTGATGGTAGCAAGGTTTATACCACCGGCGGCGGCTCGATCACCACCGTATTCGACAGCCACAGCCTGAAGCCGATCAAAACACTTAAGATGCAAGTGGACGGTATGGATCTGCGCAGACTGACGTTTTAGCGGTACGGCTTGAAGAGTGTCGTATGGAGTATGGCCTGCGCATAGGAACACTTGCCGATGCCCATCAATGCCCTGCTGACCTGTGCAGGGAGGCAGGTCTGAAACCAGATTCTGACGCGGTTTTCACATCATTGTATTTTGGCACGGAATTTTGCCAGGAACTTTTACCGGGTCTGAATGACACACTGAATTTCTGCGGCCACTGTGCCGACCACAACGTAGAGGCTGTCCTGCTCACACCGATGGTGACGTACAAGGGCCTGGAGCGTGTCTCACGTCTCATCAATGGCATTGTCAAACGGGACTTTTCACCCGCCGTTGTTTTCAACGATTGGGGTGTCTTTGAGTTACTCAAAAATGCTCACCCTGCCCTGCCCCTGCGCATGGGACGCCTGATGAACCGGGGTTTACGCGACCCGCGGCTTGAGATGTCACCACAAACAACCGAATCAGATAATACGGCAAGGGGTGACGGACTACGGCAATATGCCGACAACGCCGGCATCGCTGCACTGGAATCGGACGCAGACCTTGAACCCGGATTCCTCGGTGATGGCAGCGACGGCTTAAACCGTACCTTGCATATCCCCTTTACCTTTGTCACATCGGGCCGGGTTTGCCTGGAAAAAGCTGCATCCGCAAGCCACAACAAGAGGCAATTTACACGCGGTCTGGCAAGCGGTTGCAGCGCCCCTTGCCGTGGCATTTACAGAAGGGAACATCGTCAGGACACGGAAAAGCACATGTGGCGGGCAGGCAACACGCTGTTTTTTAAGGCTCCACCCGCATGGATCACACGGCACGTGGCATTGGCCGACCGCGTGGTGTTGCACACGCGGCCCGTGCCATGACCGACCAGCAAGCCATGAAAATCCTGGCCCCACTACGCAGCGTCCATGAGGCTGAGCCGTTACTGGCAGCCGGTGCTGATGAGTTTTATTGCGGGCTGACACCACCGGGCTGGGAAGAAAAATTTGGCCATGCCTGGGTCAATCGCCGTCACCCGCAAAGCTCGGGTGTTCTCAGTGAAAAGGATCTGCGGGAAATCGTTGCGGCGGCCGGAACGGCGCCCGTTTATGTCACCTTGAATTCACCACACTACCCCGCCGGTGCGGTAGCGATGCTGGCAGCCTATGGTCAACGGTTGTTGCAGGACCTGGGCGTCGCTGCCCTGATCGTTGCTGATATGGACCTTTTGCTGGCGCTGAGAGATGCCGGCCAGGCTGCATCGGTACATCTGTCCAGTCTCGCAGTCTCAAGCAATGCTGGTAGTTCACGTTTCTTTAAAAATCTGGGACTGGCCCGGATCATTCTGCCAAGACACCTGACCCTGGCAGAGATCGGGCAGTGCGTGATCGACGGAATCGGCTTTGAGGCCTTCTTGATGAATGATGGCTGTGTCTTTGAGGAAGGCCTGTGTGCGACCACACATGCCGCCGGCACCTTTTGTCTCGAGGACGCCGAGGGCCTGGCGGATATACCGGGGGAATTAAAAGATCGTTACGCTTTCTGGAAATGGACCCAGAACAACTGTGGTTGTAACACCAGTAACGGTTTTCCACTCGGCCCATGCGGGCTGTGCGCGATCCCGGCACTTGCGAAAACCGGAGTCAGGAGTCTGAAAGTGGTGGGTCGCGAAGCATCAACCCAGCGTAAGCTCGGCTCGGTCAAACTGGCTGCTGTTGCCAGGGATATCCACGCAAAAGGCGGCAGCCCGGAACAGATCAGAGAAGCCATCATCGCACTGCGAGGCGGTGCGTCACTGTGCGAGCACGCGCGCGCCTGCTACTACCCCGATGTCTGGCACCAAGGGCAAACTGGACAGCAAAAAAGTCTTGAAATCAAAATAAGGCAGGTCGTTTGAAATCACTCGGGCTTTTCAGCGGGCACCTCAAGCAGCGCAAAAAAACACTGCTGCTATTGTTCGTGCTGGGGTTGGCAGGTTCTGCCGCCGCATTGTCCACGCCCCTGATCGGCAAGGTGTTCATCGATGCCGTCGCTGAGCGCAAGGATTACGACCTGATACCCTTGATTGCAATGGCCCTGGTTTTACTGGCGGTCAGTGACGTTCTCATCGGTTTTGCCTCACGCTGGCTACACGCAAAACTCTCGACGGGTGTCCTGGTCGAAATCAGACAGCGAATTTTCAGGCATTGTCTTTATGCCCGTATGGAAAACCTGGAACCGTTTCGCCACGGTGACCTGTTGAGCCGTTTTGGCACCGACATCCCCAAAATACAGGCCTTGCTGGTAGATGGCTTGACCGGTTTCCTGCACAACCTGGTGTTTCTGATCGTCTGCGCCATTATCCTGGTCTGGCTTTCACCTCTGCTGGCGCTCTGGAGTTACCTGGGTCTGGCGGCCGCACTGGCTCTGACAGCGGCTTTTCGCAAACCGATCGAGGCCGGTACACGCGGCATTCGAGAGAAAATGGCAGACCTTTCCCATTTTCTTTCCGAACGGCTCGGCGCCCTGCGCAGCATCCGTTTCCACAACGCGCAGGAACAGGAACTGCAGGCATTCAGCACGCTGAATGATCAATTGGTAGGGCGCGTGCTGCGTTTTCAAATGACCGACTCGGCCGCCGGCCAATTGCCGGGTCTGGCGCTTTCCGTCAGCCTTGCGTGGATTTACCTCTTGGGTGGCGGGCTTTTGCAAAATGGCACCATCAGTCTCGGCACGTTTGTCGCTTTTGTACTCTACCAGGGGCGTTTGTACGCCCCTGCTGCCGGCTTGCTGGGACTCGTCAAGACGCTGCAGCAGGTACAGGTGAGTCTTGACCGGGTGGCGGAAGTGCTCGGCGATGCTGAATGCAGCGAACCGCTGGAATTCAGACACGACAGCAGCCAGGCCGCCATTGAACTGGATAATGTCAGCTTTGCCTACAAAGAATCCAAACCGGTCCTGAAAGACCTCAACCTCAGGGTCAGCAACGGGGAAAAAGTCGCCTTGTTCGGCGCCTCCGGTGTGGGCAAATCCACGCTGATACAGCTCATATTCGGTCTGCGTGAAGCGCAAAGTGGTCACGTGAATATCGCCATGGGCAACCCGTCAACGTCGACCCGTGAACTGCTCGGCTATGCCACGGCCGAGCCCTTCTTACTGCATGCCAGTGTCAGTGAGAACCTCTGTTATGGCAATCCGGGCACAGCGCCTGAGGCAATGCTCGACGCGGCCCGCCTGGCCGAGGCACAGCAATTCATACTCACCTTGCCCGAGGGTTTTGAGACCGTGATCGGCGGACGGGGTCACAGCCTTTCGGACGGCCAGCGTCAACGGCTCGGCCTGGCGCGGCTATTTTTGGCCTCACCACGGGTCCTGGTGCTGGACGAGGCGTTTTCGGCGCTAGACCCGGATACTGAAAAACGGGTTCGTGCGAATCTCTTCAACGCGTTTGCCGATCGGGCCATCCTGGCCATCAGTCACCGGCTTGGCGGCCTGGATCAATATGACCGGCTGATGTTGATGAATGACGGGTGTGTGCGGCAGGTCAGCGCACAGGAACTCACTGCTTATTTTTCACAGCGTGCCCCGCTACAGGCCTGACGCCAGGTGTCTTCACTGCAGATCGGCATCATCGACACCGGCATCAATCCGTGGCATTCACACGTGCGTGGCCACGTGGATGGTTGCAGGATTTACCTTGACGACGATGGCAGGATTCGTGAAGGCGATGATTACAGCGACCCGCTGGGCCACGGCACTGCCATTGCCGGTGTAATACGCGAAGCGCTGCCCAACGCCGGTCTTTTTGCCATACGGGTATTTGATCATGAACGCAGCACCTACCCTTCATTGCTCGCCAGAGCGATCCTCAGAGCCTGCGCAGCAGGCTGTGATCTGATCAACCTGAGCCTGGCCCTGCCACCAGTCGACGCTGCCACGCGAGTTGCGCAGGCCTGTGAAGCAGCCCTTGAAAACGGCGTGGTGCTGGTCGCCGCGGGGCATCCCGAAAAACCGGGTTTGCTACCGGCCTCGTTACCGGGCGTCCATGGCGTGATCGCGGATGATTCACTCGACGTGGATGAGGTTGTACTCAATGGACCCGGGGCTTACCACTGCCATGCCCGGGGCAGACCCCGCGACCTGCCCGCTATTCCATCTGAATGCAACCTGTCGGGCCATTCACTGGCCTGTGCCAGGGTAACGGCCTGCCTGGCAAAAAAATTGTGAGCGTCCATACGTTGCTTAGCGTGTAGCAATCCTTTATCCCGCAAGCCCGATGTCCCGCCGAATTTCTCAATCAGGCGGTCGTGGATGGTGAGTACTTCGTCGAGCGAGAGAAATTTGACAGATTCAACGGGCAAGGAGTTTTCCCAGTTCCTCGTTTTCAAGGATGGAATTTTCAAGGTGGTCAAGTACGACCGGGCGCAATCGGCGTTTTCGTACATAATCGCCCACCGCTTCAGAAAGCACACCTGAGATACTCTGGTTGGTCTCTTTCGCGAGCGCTTGCAATGCTTCCCATTCCCGCTGTTCGACTTTGGAACTGATTTTGATTTTCGTCATTGCTTGAGATTATCAGGACATATCATGACTTATCAAGATTGCTGTAATTCGTATGATAGTGCGAATTAACGTACACAATTACTTGACTAATATGTCGTAATATATAACGATATTAAAAGTTTAAATACATTTATTCGTAATGTATGACGAATATGACGAACATGAAGATAGACAACACACTTGCAGATGAGACCATCCTTGCCGAAATCGGTGAGCGAATCGCCCGGCGCAGGCTGGAGCTTCAACTGACGCAGGCCGACCTGGCGAAAGAAGCCGGTGTGGCCAAGCGCACGCTTGAGCGTGTGGAGGCCGGGGAAACCGCGCAGTTCACCACCATCATCCGAATTTTCCGTGTACTGGATTTATTGCCGGTGCTGGATCAACTGCTGCCACAAGTAAAGCCCAGCCCGATTGAAGCGATTACCCGCAAAGGCAAGGTACGCCAACGCGCCTCTTCAAAAAGGCGGACAGCAAGCAGGAAAAAGGCCTGGACATGGGATGATGACTGATGGCCACTGAATCCTGGGTCAGACTGTGGGGGCGAAAAATCGGGGCGGTCGCCCTGGCTGACGGCGATGAGGTGGCGTCTTTTGAATACACCCCGGAATTTGTGGAAAGCGGCATTGAAGTCTCCCCGCTGGTGATGCCACTCTCCAGCCGTGTGTATTCGTTCCCCGAGTTAGCCAAAAAATCATTTTACGGGCTACCGGGCCTGCTGGCGGATTCCCTGCCAGACCGTTTTGGCAATGCCTTGATTAACACCTGGCTCGCCACCCAGAGCCGCTCGCCGAATTCATTCAACGCGGTTGAGCGCCTGTGTTACACGGGCCGGCGTGGTATGGGCGCGCTGGAGTTCTCGCCGAGGACCGGGCCCAGGACGAGAAAAGCCGGCAATATTCAAATCGACAAACTGGTTGATCTCGCCTCGGAGATTCTCACGCAGAGAGATACCCTGAACGCGTCATTCGCTGAAAAAAGAAGGCAACGGGCGCTGGCGGATATTCTGCGCATCGGCACATCCGCCGGGGGTGCGCGCGCCAAGGCGCTGATCGCCTGGAATCCCAGGACCAACGAGGTCAGGTCCGGCCAGGTGAATGCCGGTGAAGGCTTTGAATACTGGTTGCTCAAGTTCGATGGCGTCAAGGGCAACCGGGATAAGGAACTGGAAGATCCAAAGGGCTATGGCGCGATTGAATACGCCTGCTACCTGATGGCCAAAGATTGTGGCATCGAGATGAGTATCTGCCGTTTATTTGAAGAAGGTGGTCGCCGGCATTTTATGACCCGGCGCTTTGATCGCGGCACAGACGGTAAAAAGCGCCATATGCAGTCACTGGGTGCGCTGGCGCATTTTGACTTCAACCTGGCGGGCGCCTATAGCTACGAGCAGGCTTTTTTAACCATCCGGCAACTGGGTCTGCCGATGTCTGCCATCGAGCAGCAGTTTCGCCGCATGGTGTTCAACATCGTCATTCGCAACCAGGACGATCACGTCAAGAACATCGCATTTTTGATGAATAAAGCAGGCCAATGGGCGCTGTCGCCCGCGTTTGATATGACCTACAGCTACAACCCGACCGGGTCCTGGACATCCACCCACCAGATGACCATGAACGGCAAACGCGAGGGCTTCACGCAGGAAGACTTCAAACAATGCGCCAGGGTGGCTCTGCTCAAACGTGGGGAAGAAAGATTGATCATTTCGGAAATTCTGGATGTCGTTTCAAAGTGGCGTGACTATGCCACGAAAGCCGGTATACCCGGCCAAACCGTTGACAAAATTTATCGCGCGCTAAGGCTGGATGGATTCAAATGAATCCGGTTTCAAACATCCGCCGCGATGCGCCGAAAACAGGCCGTAATGACCCCTGCCCCTGTGGTAGCAGCAAGAAATTCAAGAAGTGTTGCCTGCATTGATTGGTAGTTGTAAATGCCCAAATTAGGCACTATCATACCCAATATGAGCACGATGGTGATCAAGTCAAAACAAGGTCAGCCACTCAGCATGGTTGATGCGCTCTTTACCAGAACACAACAAAACGTTCTGGGTTTACTGTTTGGGCAGGTCGAGCATAGTTTTTTCACGAATGAGATCATCAGGAAATCAGGCAGCGGTTCCGGTGGGGTTCAAAGAGAACTTTCGCGTCTGGTGCGCAGTGGTCTGGTAACAGTTAAACGAATTGGCTCGCAAAATCACTACCAGGCCAATGCTGATGCGCCTCTTTTTGATGAGCTTTGTTCCATCATGAGCAAAACCGTTGCTTTGTTTGAGCCACTCAAGACAGCGCTGCAACCTTTCACGGCCAATATTGAATTGGCCTTTGTATACGGCTCGGTGGCCAAAAAAAGCGATACCGCTTCCAGCGATATTGATCTGTTGATAGTCAGTGATCATCTGACTTACGCCGATGTGTTTCCGGCGCTTGAGGATGTTTCCAATGAATTTCAAAGAAGCATCCAGCCAACCATCTACACCAAGGCAGAACTGACGAAAAGAATCGAGTTGGATAACTCATTTATCAGGCGCGTGCTGGAACAAGCCAAAATCTGGATCATAGGCACGGAAAATGACCTCCCGGTTAGATAATCTCACCGGTCACAGGGGGCCACTGGCGGTCGAGCCCCCAGATGGTGATGAATTCAACGGTCTTAAACGATCCGGCCTGGCAAGGTTGCAGGATGCTGCAAACATCACGCTGGCGCTAGAAAGCCGCTTTGACCTGGCATACAACGCGGCGCACGCATTGTGTCTGGCCGCGTTACGCTGCCACGGTTATCGCGCCAAGCACCGTTACATCGTTTTTCAGGTTGTGCCCGATACACTCGGGTTGGGCCCTGAAGTGTGGCGGATACTGGCCAAGGCTCATGATGTACGCAACCTCGGAGAATACGAAGGTGATCTGAATGTGGACGAACGCTTGGTAACCGATTTGACTGTCGCAGTCCAAGTCGTGGCTTCAGCGTTACAAGAAATGACACCGCCATGAAGTAGTAACAATCAATGCCTACACCCGGTGAACACAAGTTCTTTGTGCCCAACCAAGGAAAGTTGTGGAAAAGCCTGATGCGGGCGCATTTGGGGGATTATGAAAAACTGGAGCGACAATTAAGGCGAGGGTGAGAGGAATATCCAGAAAATTTTCGCACTATCCATGAATTTCGGATTCTCCCTTTGCAGAATTACTCCTCGACACATTTGAGTTAACCCCTTTTCACGCTGCCTCCCGTATTGATTGGGTACGCGACACCCACATCAACGAGCAGGAGTAAACCATGAAACTCAAGATCCTACTGACCACCCTTTCAATCACCTTGCTGGCAGCATGCGCCACCGACGATGGTGATCAAGCCCAGGTCATCGCCAAATCCGAATCACCCGTTCGCTTCGAGGACCGCCTGCGCGAACTCGATGCGGCCGCAGCGGGAAAAGTGACAGAGGGAAAAATAACACCGGCCAATCAACCAACCGTGATTGCAATCCCCGCCCCGGCGGAAGATGAGTCCCCGGTCGTGCGCACGGATCCGGTCGGGCCGGTACGCCAGTCAAAGCCCGTCAGCATGCATGAAGAGGCTATCGTTGCAATGACCGGGCAGGCCGCCGCTGACAGTTACAAACGCATGCAAAGTCCACGAGCCGCCGGACAAGACTTTGATATCCGCCGTGCACGGGAGCCGCTTTACCGTGAAAATTACCAGCACGAGCAAAACCAGCGGGTCATGCGGGTTGCCAGCGACCCGGTTTCGACCTTTTCCATCGATGTGGACACCGGTTCCTACACCAATACACGCCGTTGGCTTAACCAGGGACAGCTACCGCCGGAAGACGCCGTCAGGGTCGAAGAATTCATCAACTATTTCGACTACGATTACCCGCAGCCGGCGAGCACGCAAACGCCATTTCAAGTCAGCACCGAGATCGCCCCGACGCCGTGGAACGCCAACACCCGTCTGCTGCGTATCGGCATTCAGGGCTACCGGGTACCCAGGACCCAACTGCCGGCATCCAACCTGGTGTTCCTGATCGATGTATCCGGTTCAATGAGCTCCCCCGACAAGCTGCCGTTGCTGCAACAGGCACTGACGCTGCTGAGCCGGCAACTGGATGCACGCGACAGCATCAGCATGGTCGTTTATGCCGGCGCCTCGGGGGTGGTCCTGCCACCCACGCGTGGCGACTGCAAGGCTGCCATCCTCACCGCATTGCAACGCTTGCAGGCCGGTGGTTCCACCAACGGCGCAGCGGGAATCCGGTTGGCCTACCAACTGGCGCGACAAAACTACCTTCAAAATGGCGTCAATCGGGTCATTCTCGCTACCGACGGCGATTTCAATGTCGGTCTGGCCAGTACCAAGGAACTGATCGACCTGATCCAGCGCCAACGCAAGGCCGGGATCGCGCTGACCACGCTTGGTTTTGGCAGCGGCAATTACAATGACCACCTGCTCGAGCAACTGGCCGACGAGGGTAACGGCAACCATGCCTATATAGACCGTCTAAGCGAGGCCCAAAAAGTGCTGGGTGAGGAACTTTCGTCCACGCTGATGACGATCGCCAAAGACGTCAAGATACAGGTTGAATTTAACCCGTCCAGGGTATCTGAATACCGTCTGATCGGCTACGCCAACCGTGTATTGAATGAAGAAGACTTCAACAATGACACGGTCGATGCTGGTGAAATCGGGGCCGGCCACCGTGTCACGGCGCTGTATGAAATCACCCTGGCCGGTAGTCCGGGCCAACGTCTGCCAGCCCGCCGGTATCCAACCGAGACCCGCTTGATCGCGCCCGATGGACCATCCTTTGGCAATGAGTTGGCTGACCTGCGTATCCGCTACAAACTGCCGGGTGGTACAACCTCCAAACTGATCGAGAGCCCGGTCCTCGACAGTGGTATCAATGCACGCGGCAGCACCAACTTCAATTTTGCCGCCGCCGTTGCAGCCTTTGGACAACGCTTGCGCGGGGGTAAGTACCTGGGGTCCTTCGAATACACCGATATCGCCAATCTGGCGCAGGTCTCCAGGGCCAATGACCCACACGGTCACCGTAGCGAGTTCATGCAACTGGTCAGGCTGGCGGACGCACTGGATACACCCGTTAATATCACCCAACGGTTCAATGCGGACCGGTAATGGTTTACAAGGGCAAAGCCAGCTTATTGATTCTGAGTTCTTCGCCAGCAGGGAGGTTGGCGACGTATCTCAGAAGCAGTAAGCTGGCTGGGCTGCCCGGCGCACACTTGGCGCTCATCACCAAATCAGCTACCCTCCCGGTATGCGGGAGACGACCGACGAGCAACTGATGCAGCGCTATGCGAGCGGTGATGCAATGGCCTTTGATCAGCTCTATGCCAGACACCGTGGTGCGCTCTACCGCTATATCATCCGTCAAGTCAAGGATCCGGCCACCAGTAATGACCTGTACCAGGGCGTCTGGGAAAAAATAATCCGCGCGCGAAACAACTACCGGCCAGCAACACCCTTTACCGCCTGGATGTTCCGTATCGCCCACAACCACCTGGTGGATTATTACCGGGCCAGACGACCGGACAGCGTGCTTACACCGGATACAATACCCGACGGCCAACCGGAACCGGTACAGAGCGCCATCGGCGCAGAACAGAACACACGTCTGCTCGAAAGCATCGGGGCATTGCCTGTGGAGCAAAGAAACACCCTACTACTGAAACTTGAAAGTGGTCTTAAGATGGAGGACATTGCCAGTGTAACCGGGGTCAGCAGGGAAACCGTCAAGAGCCGCCTGCGTTACGCACTGAACAAACTCAAACGGAGCCTGGTTGAATGAATAACACGCACCACCCGGGTCATGACGACAGGTCGCTTGACGACGACCTCGATAAGCTGGCTCGTGCTTATCAAAAGACTGAAAACACGGAGCCGCCACGCATGCTGGACCAGGCAGTGCTTGGCCGCGCCCACCGCGCCGTCGCGCAGAAACCGCGCTGGACACAGTTTGGCTGGCGACATGGCCTGACCACGGCAGCCGTCGTGGTGCTGGCCATTGCCATTTTTCATTTTCAACAAGCACCCGTGTCAAAGGAGCCCGTTGATCAACTCCGGCAGATGGATGACGGCCTGGACCGCAAACGCGTCAATGAAAGCGATAAAACAGATCATGATTCCAGATTTCGGGATGCCGCACCCGGTGTGATAAACGGGGCAGCAGAGCGCCGCCAGATGCCAACGGCCAACAGCCCTGTGCCGCAGTCAAAACCATCAGTGCGATCTGAAAAGGCCGCCACAGTTGCGGGTGTACTGCTGGAAGAGTCCGTTGAAGCAGTGGATGAGCCACGCAATGATATTCTTGCAAAAGAGGCTGAGCCCGTGCTGATGTCCGGGAAGGATGTTTCCCGTGCCAAGCTGAAAACGGATGCTGAGACGCGTCTCGATGCAATCCTGGCGCTCAAAAAAGCCGGTGATGAGGCTTGGCGGCGCGCCTTGCAGGATTTCATCAAGACCTATCCGGATTACCCCTTGCCCGAAGAACTCAAGCCCTGATGTTAACCATAAAAAGCCCGTCAGTATTTGAGGCTTCCATAAAAAAGAGCCGCTTTATTGCCCACGCTGCGGCTGTCACCACGCAAAAGGCGTCACTGGATTTTTACGAATCCGTTGCAGACCCGCAGGCCACCCACAACTGCTGGGCCTGGCGGATCAACTTCCAGATCCGTTCGAGTGATGACGGTGAACCCGGCGGCACGGCCGGGCGACCCATCCTGGGTGTTATCGAAGGCCGTCAACTGGAAAACGTCATGGTCATCGTGACCCGTTATTTCGGTGGCATCAAACTCGGCGTCGGTGGCCTGGTAAGGGCTTATTCCGGAACCACGGCGAAATGTCTCGACAAGGCCGGTGTCATCGAACGCTTTCCGATGGCCGACTACCTCATCAAGGCAGGTTTTGAGCACGCTGCCAGTGTGCATGCCCTGCTGGAGCGCCTCGCAGCGGAAAAACTCGAAGAACAGTACGACGACAAGGGCTTCAACCTGAAAATACGTTGCCGGCAGACCGACTACAAACAGTTGGCCGCAGGTCTGCGGGACTTAAGCCGCGGACAGGCCATCCTGAAAAAACTGTAACCCATGTCCTCGGAATAAACTGTCACCTATGTGACCGGAAAGGACCCCTAATACCGGGGTCTCGAATGACGGGAGCCGAACCTCCGCCTTGCAGGGTATTGCAGCTCAATCTTGAGGGCACTGGCATACCTCTGGCGGTCACTGCAATCCCACTGTGATTATTGATATGTTAACCTGTGCGAAAATTGAATTTAATTCAACTTGAGAAGTTTTATTTTTACACGGAGAAAACCCGGAATGACGAACAATATTTATGCAATAACGATGCCCAAGTGGGGTATAGAAATGCAAGAAGGCACGGTCGTTGAATGGCACACCGCAGCAGGAGGCACCGTTACCAGGGGTGATGAACTGATCGACATTGAAACAGACAAAATCGTCAACACCATGGAAGCACCGATGAGTGGTGTTTTACGCCGCTGCCTGGCGGAAAAAGGTGTCACGCTGCGGGTCGGTTCACTGCTCGGTGTCATCGCTCCTGCAGAGCTCGATGACCAGGTTATCGATGCATTCATCGCCGGCCATAAACCCGCCGAAGCAGTTCCGAATGATGAAGATCCAAGCCAGGCACCTCAAAGCGAGCCAGGGAGACCCACCCCTGCAGCCACTGCACCTGCCGCCACAGCGGCCACTGCAGCGGCCCGAAGGGTCAGGGTCAGTCCGGCGGCGGCACAACGCGCCAGGGAATTGGGTGTGGACATCAGCCAGGTGACCGGCACCGGCCGCCGTATTACGCCGCAAGACGTGGAGCGTCACGTACAGCAACACCCGGTCTCAGGTGACGAGCCTGCGGATCAACCCGCGTATGAAACACTTCCGTTGAGCGCCACCCGCAGAACCATCGCCCGCAGACTGGTGGAAGCGAAACAGCAGATACCGCACTTCTATCTGTCCATCGATATCAACATGGATGCGGCGCTTGCCAGACGTGAAGAAATCAATGCGCAAGGCGCTCAAAACATTTCGGTCAATGATATCGTCACGCGAGCTGCCGTGCTTTGTTTACAGGCATTACCAGATGTCAACATTCATCTTGTTGATGAGGAAATTCGCCGTTTCAGACAGGTCAATCTGGCGATGGCTGTCGCCACCGAAAAGGGGATCATTACACCGGTCATACACGCGGCGGAAAGCCTGACAATCCATGAGCTTGCGAAGCAGGCGGCGGCACTGGGTGAACAGGCCCGCAACGGCTCACTGAAGCGGGATGATCTGGAAGGGGGCACATTTACCGTCACCAACCTGGGCATGTACGGTGTTAACGAGTTTCAGGCAATCATTAATCCACCACAAGCGGCGATTCTGGCCCTGGGCGCGTGTCAGGACCGTATCATCCCGGCTGACGATGGTGTTCAGACCGCGAAGATAATGCAGGCGACGCTATCGTGTGATCATCGTGCAATCGACGGTGCGCTGGGGGCGCAGTTTCTGGCGCAATTGAAAACAATACTGGAAAAAACTACTGAACTTTGACGGCGTAAGCGTATAATTGAACTTAGTTCAAGATTGTCAGAAATGGCAAGCTCAAAAGGAGCGCCCGGTAACCGTGAATAAGCACTATCTGACCGCAGTTTTTTTGTTAATCGTCCTGCCCGCCTGTGCCATGGGGATTGAGCCACAAATACAGTCATCGGCTGCTACGCCTGCGCAGACGAGTACCCAGGCCAGTACCGAGGTCATGGAAAACCTGAGCGGGCAACAAGGCGGTGACGAGGAACACCCCGGCGCAAAACTGTATAAGGAACATTGCGCTGAATGTCACAATGCTTCCATCCCCCGCGCACCCCACCAGTCATTTCTGGAGATGCTGCCGGGCGACCAGATATTGAACTCACTGAACCAGGGTAACATGCGCTCATTGGCAAAGGACCTATCGCCACAGGAAAGAAAAGATATCGCCGTATTCCTGGCCGGCAGCATAGATAAAAAAGCCGGGGTACCACCGCTTGTCTGTGAGGCTGACCAGGCCCCATTTGATTTCAATCAACCCCCCTTCGCCACGGGTTGGGGGATTGATAATGAGAACACGCGTTTCATTCCGGCCGATGTGGCCCGCCTGGCGCCCGGGTCCGTGCCAAAACTTAAACTCAAGTGGGCCTTTGCCTATCCCGATTCGACACGGGCGAGATCACAACCAATACTGGTGGGTGGCACGATCATCGTGGGCAGCCAGGATGGCACAGTATATTCGCTCGACGCCCAAACAGGTTGTGTGCGCTGGACGTTTCGCGCCATCGCCGAGGTTCGCACCGGTGTGACGGTCAGTCACTGGACCGCGGGCGAGGTCCCCGCCACCCCGCCCCTGGCTTACTTTGCCGACCTCATCGCACACGTCTACGCGGTCGACCTTGCGACGGGCAAGCTGGTCTGGATGAAAAAAGTCGACGATCACCCGACCGCTACCGGCACCGCGCAACCGGTGTTGTATGACGGGGTAATTTACCAGTCCGTTTCATCTTTGGAGGTCGTACCGGCGATGGAGCCGGATTATGAATGTTGTACCTTCAGGGGGTCCGTGGTCGCTTTGGATGCCGTCACCGGGAAGCTCATCTGGAAAAGCTACACCATCGCCGAAGAAGCCGGAAAAACCGGTAAAACTGCAGCGGGTACGGCGATCATCTCACCCTCGGGTGCGCCGGTCTGGAACAGCCCCGCAATCGACACGCGTCGCAATCGCTTGTATGTCGGTACGGGTGAAAACTATTCCTCACCCGCCCAGGACAGCAGCGATGCGATCATCGCCTTTGACCTTGCCAACGGGCATATCGTGTGGATACGGCAAACCACAAAAGATGATGCCTGGAATGTCGCCTGTATGCCGTTTGTTGCAGACAATTCCAACTGTCCGGCTGAAAACGGCCCGGACCTGGACTACGGCTCCCCACCCATCCTGGTTCGGGATAATGAAAGGGATATCCTCGTGGCCGGTCAAAAATCCGGTGACGCCTATGGCATCAACCCGGATGACGGATCAATTGTGTGGCACCGGAAATTGGGTCGTGGCGGCAGCCAGGGCGGGATACACTTCGGGATGGCGGCCGACCACGACACCATTTATGTACCCATGGCCGATTACGATGACGGCCTGGTTTCCACACAAGATGCCAGGCCGGGCATCCATGCCGTAAACGCCTTCACCGGTGAAATCCTGTGGAGCAAGCTGGCAGAAGACCGGTGTGCTGACAGGACGGATTGCGACCCGGGCATATCCGCACCCGTCACCGCGATACCGGGTGTTGTTTTCGCCGGGCATATGGATGGCCGTCTTATGGCCTATTCCGCGGCGAGTGGTGAGGTACTCTGGGAATACGATGCCTACCGGGAATTTGAAACCCTCTCGGGTGAAATGGCACGGGGCGGTTCGTTTGGCGGCGCCAGTGGCCCCATCGTCGCCAATGGCCGGGTTTACGCCAATTCGGGTTACGGTCTCTATTTCCATATGCCGGGTAATGTATTGCTGGTGTTTGAAGTGAATGACTGATGGGACTGCTGGACGGCAAAGTAGCACTGGTCACGGGCGCCGCCGTCGGGCTCGGTAATGCGTTTGCACGCGCACTGGCAGCCGAAGGGGCTGCGCTGGCGGTCTGTGATATACGCGACGAGCTTTCTGAACTGGCTGAGGCCCTCAGTGTTCCGGTTTTCGCCGGGTATGCGGATGTATCAAGCCCCGGCGATGTGCGCCGTTTCGTCGATGACGCACTGGCGCACTTCGGCCATATCGATATACTCATCAACAATGCCGGCACCTGGGCGGCATCACTCCCGGACGATGCGATGGACAAGACAGTGCGCGACTACGATCAGGTGGTCGGTACAAATCTGCGCGGCTTGTTTCTTTTCGGTCGCGCGGTGATCCCGGGCATGATCGAACGTGGCTCGGGTGAAATCATCAATATCTCGACCGACCACGTGCAGACTTGCGGCACACCTTTCGAACTCGGTCACGACGATGCGCCGGGCTGTCCCTGGGCCAATGAACCACCACGCACCACCGGGGGTGAGGAAGCAATGGATATTTACGATGCTTCCAAGTGGGGTATCAATGGTCTGACACTGGCCTGGTCGCAAGCCCTGGCCCAACATGGTGTCCGGGTCAATGCACTGTGTATGGGTGCCACGGACAGCCACATGATCCGCAGATTTTTCAACTTCCAGCCGAGCCCGGAAGACGTGGCAGGCTGGATGAAGGCAGAGGACGTCGCCCGCGTGCTGATCGATTTATTGCGTGAAGGCCCGCAAGGGCGCAGCGGCGAAAACATCGGCGCATGGACCGGTGTGCCGGTTGAACTCGGCCCCCGTAAGGCGCCACACAGAACCATTACTGGATAGGAAACAATATCATGACAACGATTGATGATCTTTTAAACATTCATGAAATAAAAAACCTGCGGATCAATTATTCCGCCTATTTTGATGGCAAGGAAATCGACAAGCTCATGGGGCTTTTAACGCCTGATGCGGTCTGTGAATTCGGTCCGGAATACGGCGGCAACTGGGTGGGGCCTGAAACCATCCGGAAAAATTTCCAGAGCTACCTGGACCAGGAAGAAGAACCGTGGTCGGTGATGCACGCCATTACCAACCACATGGTCGAACTGACCGGCCCCGACACGGCCAAAGGCCGTTGTTATCTCATTGACCTCAACCTTGAGACCGGTAACGAAAATCCACTGTTCCTGTTTGGAATCTATGACGACATCTACAAAAAGGTCGATGGAAAGTGGCTGATTCACCGCACGCGTATCGACTTCCTGTGGCCCACACGTAATATCATGGAAGCAAGGTCTTAACCGTCAGGTCAATCAGGAGCAGATTCAGATCATGGCCAAAGTATTTATCGCCGGTGTCGACATGGTGAAATTCGTCAAGCCGGGCAGCCAGGAACCCTACCGCGTCATGGCCGCCAGGGCCATCAGGGGCGCTATTAAAGAGGCGGGTATAGACCCTGCCCTGATCGAACAGGCTTATGCGGCTTATGTTTATGGCGACACCACCTGCGGTCAGAACGCGCTCTATGATGTCATGCAGACCGGCATCCCGCTGATCAATGTCAACAATGCCTGTGCCAGCGGCTCAACGGCCTTGTTCCTGGCGCGCCAGGCGGTCAAATCCGGGGCGCTCGAATGCGCGCTCGCCTTTGGTTTCGAGGAGATGCAACGCGGTGCGCTGGGTCAGGTCTACCAGGACCGGGAATTTTCGATTGATCGCTTCGGGGCGGTGCTTGACAAACTCGGCTGTCCACCCGCACCGGTAGCGATACGCTGTTTCGGTGCGGCGGCTGATTACTACCTTGATAAATACGACGCGAATGCGGAAATATTTGCCAGGGTGGCTGTCAAGACACGACATCACGCAACGCACAACCCCTACGCATTGTTCAGCGATCCGCTAAACGAGACAGAGGTCCTGGACTCAGCCGAACTCTACGGGCCCAACCTGACCCGCCTGATGGCCTGCCCACCTTCCTGTGGCGCCGCCGCTGCCATCGTCTGCAGCAAGGCTTTTGCGAGGAAGCACGGTATCGGTGATACCGTTGAGATCATCGCACAGGCGATGACCACGGACACGCCTCAGACCTGGACCGATCCGATCGAACTGGTCGGTGCCGATATGACCCGTCGTGCGGCCCGGGCCGTCTATGAAGAAGCGGGCCTGGGGCCGGACGCCGCACAGGTCGTGGAGTTGCATGATTGTTTTACACCCAATGAGGTGATCACATACGAGGCCCTGGGTCTGTGCGGCGAAGGTGAAGCGACCCGTTTCATTGCAGACGGCGACAACAGCTATGGTGGCAGATTCGTGATTAACCCGTCGGGTGGTCTGATGTCAAAGGGGCATCCGATTGGCGCGACCGGTCTGGCGCAGTGCTTCGAACTGTGCACCCAATTGCGTGGCCGGGCTGAGTCCCGCCAGGTTGAAGGCGCAAAAACCGCGCTACAACATAACCTTGGCCTGGGTGGTGCTACCGTGGTCACGATGTACACCGTTTCAATGCATGGTTGAGCCAGTTCATGACGGGATTTGCCAAAACGCCCGGGAACCCGGGCGTTTTTTCTTAATTTTCAGCGACGGACCATGGGTCGCGGAGCGCCCGCCGGATCATTCATCCAGCCAGCTTCGCTGGTCCTATTTTTGCTGATATGGTTTACGCTGGTATTTGAACGCAAGCCCAATCAATGCCAGGCCCAGTAGTAAAAGCATATAAAACGGCAGCGTGGGTACCGAAGGCGACGGTACAATCTTCAAAGTCGCAGAGCGCCTGTCTCCACCAACTTTTAGTCCAACCATGGCTTCAGTATATGGTACTTCAGGCGCCGCGTAACAGAACTTAGCCGATTCACCCGCACTCCTCACGTGATCGTCATTGTTATTCCAAAGCACCATTGGGGTATCCACGTAGCCATTGAGAGGACCACCACTGGATTTGTAATCCTTGGAATAGTCACCATCATTTGGATTCACAGACATACTGGCTTCAATCGCGTTTTGTATATCCGAATCATATTGATGCTGAGCAGAGGTGATGTGAACACCAAAATGGGTGAATTCACCCGGTTCATAGTCGGTATCTTGCAATGAGGTAATCCGGAAGCACCACTTTTCCCACCGCTGGACACCTGCGGTACCTGCCATTTGTGGCTGCGGACTCTTGCGGAGCATGTCGATCCGGAAATCGGACGTTGCAACACTATAATCATCGAAAACGACGGAAGCGCCACTATTGGCCCACACGGACGCAGACACGAGTAACAAAGCGGCCGCTAAAAGTTGTGGTAAGCGACGGGAAAAACACTGCAACATCTTCGCGGTTGCATTCGGTTTAATATACATGGATCACACCCTCCCTCAATTGAAAAAAAATTCAGGAGCCTGTCTAAATCCGCTAGACTCCAAGTACTTCTTATATAAACAAACAAAATAATATCTCTGTCAACATACACCTTTTTGTACACTAATTCAATGACTATTTGCTCTTAAAAATAGGCATAAACGAGCACTATTGAGTGTGGTCAAGGTTACAGTGAGTGTGCACTTTCCAGGAAGTATCAGGTTTGGTCTGAGAACTATTTTTGTCCGGGGCGTTATGCACAAAATGAAGTGCTCTCATACCAGCCCCTGGTTTGAGATGCCGTCGCAGTCATGATGTGCGCCACAACGTAACCGGCTGGGTATCTACGATGTGCATTTTGGATAATACACCGAAAACCAACAAGAGCTCAGACGATGCCTATCAGTAGGTCCAGCACCTCGTCAGGGCGCTCCGATAACATGGCGTGACCTGATTTTTCCAGCACGACGGTTTGTACATCGGTTAAGGCATTGGTCAAATCATGTGCTTTCCTGGGTGGTGTCAACAGGTCTGATTGCCCCAGGATCAATAAAGCCCGACAAGTAATGACGCTGGCGTCTTCCAGTCCCCGCTCATACTTGTCACAGGCATTCAGATCGGTATAGATAACCCCGGGGGCAGCGCGTTCCATCAAACGCTTTCCAGCCCCCAGCATCCACATTCCCGGTGTCGCACTGCCACCGAGATGGGCTGTAGAGCCATGCCCCCAAAGGGTTAACATCTCGATAGCATCGGGGCTGTTTTCTTTTGCGCTGTTTAATAGCGGTTCACTGACGGGCATCGGTACCGCAGTACCGACCAGGCCAATGGCACGTACCCGATCTGCATATTTTGCCGCCAATACCATCGCGACCAGGGAACCCATGCTATGGCCAACCATGGCTGCTGAATCAACAGCAATAACATCCATGACCTTGACGATCCAGTCTGCCATGGCCTCGATGCTGGCCAGTGGTTTACCACCCGATCGCCCGTGGCCGGGTAAATCAATGGCCAGCACGTTGCGTTGATGGCGGGCGAAATAGCGGGTCGGTAATACCCAAATGGTATGGTCCTGGCCGGTACCGTGAATGAACACCACGCTGGGCAATTCCGGGTCAAATTTCTTTTGGCCCGTCGCGACATAAACCGGTTGGGCATCAACGATCATTTTCATCTTTTTTGTGAGGCGTACAAGCCTTTGCTGATATCTGTAATTAAGTCGTCAATGTCTTCAAGACCGACAGAAATGCGAATCAGGCCTTCCGCTATGCCCGCGTCTTTAAGTGCCTGTGCATCCATACGATGATGCGTGGTGCTTGCGGGGTGGATGACCAGGGTTTTGGCGTCACCAACGTTGGCCAAATGGGAAACCAGTTCCAAACGGTCAATAAAACGCTGGCCGGCCTCACGGCCACCTTTAACACCAAAACTGAAGACCGCACCGCAGCCTTTTGGCAACAGGTTTTTTGCCAGGTCGTGATCGGGATGCCCGGCTAACTCAGGGTAATTCACCCACTCCACCGCATCGTGCTGGTTGAGGAATTTAATCAATTTACGTGCATTGTCCTGGTGTTTTTGCATACGCAGCGGCAGGGTCTCAATACCTTGCAGGATGTGGAAAGCCGTGGTCGCGCTCATACATGCGCCAAAGTCCCGTGCACCTTCTTTACGGGCCCGGGTGATAAAGGCTGCTGGACCGAATTCTTCCGCAAAATCAAGACCATGAAAGCCTGCGTATGGCTCGGTCAGGGTGGGGAATTTACCCGAGGCCTGCCAATCGAACTGACCACTATCGACCAGTAAACCACCGATGACCACGCCATGGCCACTCAAAAACTTGGTGGCAGAATGAACGATGATGTCAGCGCCCTGGCTGAACGGTCTGCACAGGTATGGTGTGGTAAAGGTCGAATCAATCATCAGCGGCAAACCCGCCTGATGGGCAATATCCGAAACCTTCGGGATATCCAGGACTTCAAGGCCCGGGTTACCAACCGTCTCACCAAAAACCAGCCGGGTATTGGGCTGAATTGCATTTTCAATCGCATCAAGGTCACGGGGATTTACAAATGTGGTTTCGATACCGAAGCGTGGCAGCGTATACGCCAGTAAATTATGTGTGCCGCCGTAGATCGACTGAGAAGAAACAATATGCTCTCCGGCACTTAGCAAAGTTGCGATGCCTAGATGGGTCGCCGCCTGGCCGCTGGCGGTGGCTATGGCACCGATACCGCCTTCCAGGGCCGCTATTCTCTCTTCCAGAACAGCGTTGGTGGGGTTGGATATGCGGGAGTAAACGTGACCGGTGCGCTCGATATTAAATATCGAAGCAGCATGATCGGTGTCTTTAAAAACGTAGGAGGCTGTCTGGTATATCGGCGTGGCCCTGGCACCGGTTGTCGGGTCGGGTATTTGACCGGCGTGCAGGGCCAGTGTGTCCAGCTTAAATGTTTTGGGTGTTGCCATCTCGCACCATGATAATCCTCTTTTGATCTGCTATTTTACGCGTCAGCAATCAATTACGCAGCGCGCCACCAAAATCCAGGGTTTGCCGGCTGGTGGAATCTGCAGCATCCTTGTATCGGTAAATACCACCTTTAGCACCCTTGTTGCCAAGATAACCTTCCAAAATCATTCTAACCATCAACGGGATTTCTTTTGAAACCTTATGAAAAGCATCGGCCTGTTCCGGACGAAGGCCCAATTCAAATGCCGCATACTTTGAGATGACCAGGTTTCATCGATCACCTTTAAGGTTTTTGAATTTGCTTTTCAGGTCGATTCCACCATAAAGCTGGCATCTGTTTCTGTCAAACAAGCAATACCGGGGCATTATTCACCATAGTTCTTTGATGCTTTTTAATTTCTTTAACAGTTTTTTTGACAGGTTGACCCTGTTGTGGTGGACAAAAGCCTCGTGGTTCGACTCAAAATCACTGGGAATGTATCGATAATTGACCATCAAGCCAGCTGATTGCTCCAGGCCAGCGGGCAGAGTGTTGGCAAATACATTAATTCTTTCCAGACGCGCACCGTTTGAAAGGTGGAAATACGCGACCGGGTCGTAGGGCTTGTCCCCCTGTTTGACAAGGGCCAGGTATGCCAGCCCCAGACGTTCCAGCGGAGTCGAAATAATGTCTTTATGCTCCATCGGCTCGGCCACAAGTTTCTCGATCGCCTTTACAACATTCTGTTCATTCGCCGCATTGCAAATCACCCTGGCGTCATCCCCTAAAATGGCGGCGAGCCGGGTCTCATTGAAGATCTCGGGGTCACTCAGTGTGCGTTTGAATAGTGGAACTGGAGATAAAGTAGAAAACAGTTTGATGGCAGGGAACTCCCGCGCCAACTCTATTGCAACCTGTTTGATCAGAAAGTTACCAAACGAGATCCCGCTCAGACCCTTCAAACAATTGTTGATGGAGTAAAAAATGACGCTATCTGCGTCCGCAGGGTTCAGAACCGGTGTTTTCTCATCCAGCAATGGAGCAATGGTATCGGACATGCCATTGACCAGTGCAACCTCAACAAATATCAGCGGATCTTCGGGCAATGCCGGGTGAAAAAATGCAAAGCAGCGCCGGTCTGCAGCAAGTCGGCGCTGCAAGTCCTTCCAACTTTGAATTTCGTGCACACTCTCATAATTTATCAACTTTTCCAGGATGGCGGCCGAAGTTCCCCAATCAATTTTTTGAAGCACCAGGAAGCCCCGGTTGAACCAGGATTTCAACACGTATTTCAGATCAGCATCAACCACCCTGAACTCCGGATGCTGATCAAGAATGTTGAGCAAATCATCACGCATGGCAACGATCGCCAGGGTGCCGTTTGGGGCGATATTGATCCTGCGAAAAAGTTTCTGACGGGCCGGCTCGGTGGCCTTACGCAATGCCAGGTAATGATCAGGTTCCGGCGACTCCCTGTATCTGTCTACCGCCTGGATGATGGCTTTCTCGTCCGGTGCAAAACGGGTGTTCAGCAGTCCAAAGAAATCATTTTTTTCACTTTCCGTCATGCTTTCATAATGTAAAACAACTTCACGCGCCAGTGCGGTTCCGGAGGCCTCTCCTTTTTCCGAAAGCAGGGCACGGCAAAGTTTTTCGATATTGGCTGCGGGCTTGGCATTACCGCGTATACCCAAAAGTTCCCTGCCGCGATCCGCTACGGATTCCCTGACCCGTTCTAACCAAAGTGATTTCATCGATCAAATCCTAATTTAAGTTGTCGTTTTCAAATGATCCGTGCAAGAAATCAGGACATTGCAATTATTGGTTCAGTCACCCGAAATCAGACTGCAATTGCCTGAGCAGTGACACCGCCATCAGCACCCCTACGAAGATCAGTGGCAAAGATACGACCAGTGTCGCTGATTGCACTGTTTTGAGGCCACCGATGAACATCAGGGTCAAGGGTAACACCGCCAGTGCTACAGCCCAGAATACGCGATGCCAGCGAACCGGATCTTCGGCTGCCGATAAGCTGCGAGTGGCACAGGAAGCCAGAATATAGGATGCGGAGTCGTAGGTGGTCGCGGAAAAAATCAGCGCTATCAATGCAAACACGGTAATGACCACGATACCAAACGGAAGCTGGTCAAGAATAGTCATGATGGCCGCCGGCCCGCCGTCTTTTGCCAATACCGAGGTGATGGAAATTGTCTCAGTGGTTTCCAGGTAGAGCCCAAAATTCCCAAAGACCATATAGAACAATGCGCCGCCCAGCGAACCATAAACAAGCATCCCGAAAATAACCTGTCTGAGCGTGCGGCCACGCGATATCCTGGCAACAAACAAGCCGACAAATGGGCCATAGGCTATCCACCACGCCCAGTAAAATATCGTCCAGTTCTTAACAAACCCGGAATTCGTAAATGCATCGGTCCAGGTGTTCATCCTGATAAAATTTTGTGCCATAAGGCCAACACTGTTCATGGAAGTATTCAACAGGAAAATTGTCGGCCCGACCACCAGGACAAATGCCAGCAAAACAAATGCCAGCCACATATTGATGTCACTTAATCGCTTGATGCCCTTTTTCAGACCCAACCAGACACTGGTTGCAAACATGACGACCGATACCACCACGACGCCAAATTGCAGTCCAAAATCAGCTTCCCATCCCGTGACCCGACCGACGGCGGCGGCAATCATGGGTGTGGAAAACCCGAGTGAAGTACCCGCCCCGCCCAACAGGCCGATCATAAACAACCAGTCGATCATTCGTGCAGCGCCCGAATCTTCTTTCCCCGCAAGGAAGTAATGACAACCGGTACTCAACCTGAGATAAGGGACTTTCTTGCGGTAATAGGGATAGGCAATTGCAATGGTAGGCAGGCAGTAAAAGGCCCAGGCTGTTGGGCCCCAATGAAAGATGCCATATGTTGACGCCCATTCTGCCGCGGAGGTTGAACCAGGCTCGAGACCGAACGGTGGCGCATCAATGTAATAGGCCCATTCAATCGGTGCCCAGTACATGAGCCCCGCACCTACACCTGCACAAAACAGCATGGCCACCCAGCTGAGCGTGCCAAATTCCGGTTGCTCATCCCCTGATGCGAGGCGGACTTTCCCATACCGGCCCATGGCCAGCCATAGCAGCAGCAAAAGCGTTGCCACACCGGCAGCAAGATAAAGAAAAGCGAAATGGCCGCTGATAAACCCGTACAGTTTTATCAAAAACTCACCACCACTTTCAGGAAACAGGACAAGGCTCAGGCAGGCTGCCAGGATGATCACAACCGAAGCGCTAAAGCTTGGCCAATCCACTTTTTGTTTTTTCATAATCCCCGTGCTCTTTGGCGGTTTCATGGGCCAAGTAAATGACACAACGCTTCGTCATGTGCGTTCATAGCTTCAATGGTGTCACCCAATTGCATCTCAACAGGACGCTGGGCACTATAAACAGGCCATTGTGGACGGTTCGGCAGGTTGGGGTCACCGCTACGTGCGAACTGCACCCAATAATCCATCACCGCTGCCGTTAGCTCATGGTCAATATCTTCTGTGGGTAACCAGTCATCATGCATATCAAAAACATAAGGAATTTCAGTGCCATGATAAGCCCCCAGTTTTTCACCGCCGGGCCCGGGTCGCTGGCGGCTGAAGTAATACACCCAGCCACGCCCACCCGTTTGCGTTGCCCTGGCCGCCAGGTACCTTGAAGGACAAAGTGTATCCGCCGCCGTTCGAACGCGATCAATGGCCCGCCGTACATCCGTTACCGGTTTCAATTCTGCCAGCAGAATTGCAGCGTGCTCCGGCGATTCCTGTTCAATCAACTTTTCCAGGTCGGTGGGACCGGCATTCTTGTCGATATACATGAACCATTCATCGGCATTTGTGCCAATTAACACGTCCAGTTCTGATTTCTTTATAGCGGAGATGGTTTCAAATGGACTGTGTTTCATCGTCAGACCATCGATTACCGCATCAAAATAATGGCCGGGTAATTCACTCATGTAGGCAGCCAATAATTGCTCAGCCGGGATTTCACGCAAACCTTCTGCTGTCATGCCCTCTGCGAGACCCATGCTATTAATTAATTGCTCACCCAGGGCCTGTTCTTCTGCCAGGGTGCGCCGTTTTCCAAGTCCGGACGCCGAGCTCTGGAGAATGACGCGGTGATAAATCGGGTCTTGCTCGATGTCTGCCGCAAGCAAATCTGAAATATCGCCGGCACCCGATGACTCGCCGATCAGGCTAATGTTTTGCGGGTCACCGCCAAACGACTCAATGTTGTCAGCCACCCAGCGAAATGCCTGCCTGACATCGAGCAATCCAAAATTTGCAATGGGCTCACCTTCGCCATCGTCCAGCGCTGGGTGGGAGAAAAAACCGAAGGCCCCCAACCTGTAGGCAATCGTTACGACAACGGTTCCTTTTGCAGCCAGGTTCTCACCGATGTAATTCGGCTCGTACGACCAGCCACCCTTGTTGCTACCGCCATGCACCCAAACCATCACGGGCAAGTTGGCCTCCGGGTTCAGTTCCGGCGTCCAGATGTTCAGGTACAAACAATCTTCACTGACGCCAATCGGTCGGCCGACGGCATCAGGCCCGGACCCAAATGCCCTGGCGACACCCGCATACCAATCGGTTATATAGGTGGTCTGCATACAAGCCGGCGCGAACCCGGTCGCTGTCTGCGGTCCTGAACGTGCCTGATTTGCCACCGGAGCGCGCCATCTCAAACTGGCAACGGGCGGTGCCGCGAAGGGAACACCCTTAAATACCGCCATACCCTGGCCGGCATTTCCCCAGGCGCCATGCAACTCTTCGCCGTTGGCGAATACCACCGGTTCTCCACCCTTCTGCGTTGCACAGCCGCTGAAGATGAAAAAAACGATCGTGATCAGTAGTCGCTTTGCTGTCAAAGATGATGTGCGATACGGCATTGGAGCTAGCTCGTTGTCACAACGACACAGCCACGGAAACCTCCCTGCTCAACAAACTCATGCGCCTGCACAATGCTATCGAGAGGAAGTACATGGGCCACCCTGTGCTGCAGAAGGTTTTTGGCAAGTGCATCGTTGATATCATCAATCGCAGCCTGTTTGGCAGTTTCAGGCATGGCATAGACAATGACCATTCGAATAAGGAGGTCCATGAACATCATGCGATAAAATGGTAATTTGGGTTCGGTGACTATCGTTGATCCATAGGTGACAATGGTGCCGCTTGTTCTGATCATATCGAGCACGGCACGCAAATTAGCACCAAACTCCACATCAATCACCCGGTCCACGAGCTTTCCATCGTTGGCCGCCACGAGCTGTGCGGCCCAGTCTTTATCCCGATGATTAACAACTTCAGATGCACCGGCCCGTTTGCAGCTTTCGGCATCATTGTTGTTACTGGCCGTCGTAATTACACGCGCACCAGCCCGGGTGGCCCATTGTACTGCGTAATGCCCGACACGACCCGCACCACCCGTAATTACTACCGTTTGACCCGTCACCGGACCATCGGCGAATACACAGCGATGGGCAGTCATGACCGGGATACCAATACAGGCACCAATTTCAAAACTGATGTTGTCAGGCAAAGGTACTGCACGTCTTTGATCCAATGCAATATATTCGGCAGCCGAACCCAATCGACGGCCGTACTGTGCCTGGTAAACCCAAACCCGCTCTCCTATTCGGTTTGCAGACACGCCTTCACCTACCGCCTCGATAATTCCAGCACCATCGCTATGAGGAATAACGATGCCTTCATCAAGCAGATCGGGGGAAGACCCCGCACGCTTTTTAACATCAGACGGGTTCACGCCGCTGGTTGACAGCCGTATCAGCACCTCCCCGTTAGCTGCTTCGGGTTTTTCCTGTTCCCCGACTATTAAAACTTCTGCTGCCGAACCAAACGATTTAAACCAGGCTGCTTTCATGTTTCTCCCCATGGTATGACGGATGGATATTCAGCTAAGCGCATTGGACAGGGTCTCGGTATGTCCGTCAACACTGAGCGTTTGGCCGGAAATACTTCTGCCCAGATCTGAGGCCAGAAAAACGGCCATATGCGCGACCTCCTCAGGTGTAATCAAACGCTTCAACGACGTTTGACTTGTATACAGTTTTCGAATTTCGTCGGGCGTCCTGCCACGCTCAAGGGCGTCACGTTGCATAACGGCTTCAATACGTGGCCCTTCAACACTGCCCGGACAGATTGCATTTACCCTGATCTCATCTTTACCAAGCTCCATTGCCAGGGTTTTGGTGACGCCGATGACAGCCCATTTGCTGGCCACATAGGGAGCCCGGTTTGGGCAACCAAACAAAGCTGCACTCGAAGCGATATTGATGATGCTGCCACCGCCCGCCGCTTTGAGCAGAGGTATGGCAAGGCGGGTGCAATAGAAATACCCACTCAGATTGACTGCGATGGTCGTGTCCCAGTCTTCAGGTTTGATGGCTTCAAGTGGAGCCGTCGGACCTGCTATACCCGCATTGTTGATCAGCACATCCAGACGCCCGTAACGATCAATCACATCACCATAGAGCATAGCTACCATTTTCTGGTCTGAAACATCAGCCAGTGAAGCGCCGGCAGTGGGGTTTTCATTCAGAAATTTTTCAATCGCCGGTTCATCGATATCGCATACATGTACCTGGCAACCATGATCTAAAAACGCCTTTGATATGACATAACCGATACCATTGGCACCCGCGGTGACCAATACGACAAGCCCTGGCTTAATGGCGTTGATTACCCTGTTTGTCATGGTTTTCTTGCGCTCCTGGACGTCATCCCCGCTGCGGCGGCATGGTCGTATCGGCTTCGATCTGCTCTATCAGCCAGTGTCTGAAAATTTCGATATCGGGGTTGCCAGTCTTTCCCCCCCGGCAAACGAGGTACCAATCGCCACGGGTATAGACCTCTTTCCCCGGAAAGGGCTGGACCAGCAGGCCTGCCCTGAGGTCGCGGACAACAAAGGGTTCTATACCTAACGCCACTCCCATGCCCTGCATGGCAGCATTCATGGCGTGGTCATAACTGTCAAATTGCTGTCCGGAATCCGGGTCTATACCTTCAATGTGGTTTTCCTGTAACCATACCCACCAGTCCAGCCTGGATGGATAAACTTGTAGAATTTCTGCATTACACAACCGTTCGGGGTGGTCACGCAGCTCCAGATCGGCCATGCATGTTGGGTTGCACACCGGAAACACGCGCGAAGAAAACAGGAAGTCATATTTAAGATCGGCACGATTGGGGGAACCGATCATGACACACATATCGACATCTTCATGGTCAAAATCAACATCGGACTGGGAAGTGTGTAACCTGACCATGATATCCGGGTGTTGTTGCTGCAGTTGTGGCAGACGCGGGATCAACCAGCGAATTGCAAATGTAGAATAAATCTGGATCGTGATGACGCTGTGTCCGCTTGGCGCCACTACCATTTCGGTGCCTTCAGCGATCCGGTCAAAGGCATCCCTTAGAATCGGGTAGTAGGCACGGCCTGAACGGGTGAGTTCCAGGACCGTGGACTTGCGTAAGAACAATTTAACATTGAGTTGCTGTTCAAGTTTTTTCATCTGGTGGCTGACTGCGGAGCGGGAAACACACAATTCACCGGCGGCGGCTTTGAAGCTGCCAAGCCGGGCTGCGGACTCAAAGAACCGCAGGGCGTTGAGGGAGGGCAAACGCGTGCGCATGGCAGTGGTTAGATTAATTCACGCATCACAATTCGAAGGAGTTTGTCACCTGGACTGTTTTCGTGTCAAGCTTTACGGCAGGCAACGGCCACCGGATGAACCAGCCAGGGGACATAAATGGCGAATATTGAAGAGACAACTAGTGTATGTCCCCTTGGGGTAGACGGGCTAGCCCGGCGGGAACATGCCTTGCGGCTAAC
>CAZYVH010000011.1:0-13062 GCA_964650905.1 uncultured Wenzhouxiangellaceae bacterium
ACCCGGACATTTCACCAGGGATCCGGGAATTGCACTGTAGCTGGCAAAACAGTTTGGTCGATCGTTCGAATAAGCATAGCGGTAGCTATGGTGTGAGAAGGATCGGCCGAAATGTGAAGCCAGATGCCGTGCAAAACCGGATAGGACAAACTGTAATTTTTGAAAATCAGCATAAATGTACATAATGATTTGATTTATTTATATATTTACCGTTTTACGGTCCGCCTTGGTGAAATGTCCGGGCTTAACGAACCGGGTAAAAGGGTGCTTTCTATGGGTTGGCAACAGCCCGGGTAATGCGGCTGACCAGCAAGGTCAATGCCAGACCGACGATAAAACCGGGAATAATTTCCAACAGCTCATGTGTCAGGGGTTTGAACCAGAGTACCCACGCCACGGTCGTCAGGAAACCACCCGCCATGCCGGCCAATGCACCCCACAGGTTGGTGGCGGGATACCACAGCGCACACAAAAGAACCGGACCGAATGCCGCACCCAGACCGGACCAGGCGAATAGCACGAACCAGAAAATCATTGGACTTTGTTGTAGTGCGAAAATCACGCCAATCACACCGATCAAGAGCGTGACCCACTTACCGGTCAGGGCCAGGGACTGGTCACTACTGGCGGAACCACGAATCCTCTGCAGGAAATCACGGACTACCGCAGAGGACGCGAGGATCAGCAGACTGTCAACGGTGGACATGATCGCAGCCAGCACCACGACCATCATCACACCGGTAAAAACGGGTGACAGCAACTCGGTTGCAAGCAGCGGCAGGATGGTCTCCGGGTCTTCAAGGCTCGGGAACAGAGCACGTCCCGCCATACCGGTCAGCACAGCGCCGAGATCGAAACACAGGATCACCAACAGGGACAGGCTCATCGCCGGTACCAGGCTTTTTTCAGTGCGTGCCGACATGAATCGCACCATCAACTGCGGTACCCCCATGAAGGGCAGACCGATGGCCAGGAAACTGACGATACCCACCAACGCTGCGGTACTTTTACCGGTGGGTCCCCAGACGCTGAGCAGACCCGGGTCATTGGCCCGCAGCGTTTCCACCACGATATCCCAACCGCCGGCACTGTGGATGGCCACAACGGGCAAAAACAGCAGACCCAGCAGCATTAACAGGCCCTGTACGAGGTCGGTCCAGGCCACGGCCTTGTAGCCGCCGACCAGGGTGTAGCCGATGATGATGACAGCCCCGGCCACCACGCCCTCGGTATAGCTGAACCCGGTAAAACCTGCAAAAGCTTTGCCGGTGGCTACCATCTGGGCCGCCACGTAAGTACCCACCATGACGATGATGATCAGCACGCTGAGACTGCGGAGCAAGTGTTTCGAATCGTTGAAGCGCGCCGCCAGCACGTCAGGAACCGTGATCGAATCGGTCTCATCCGAGAGTCTTTTCAGACGGCGGGACAACAGTAACCACGCCAGTGCAATACCGATGAACTCACCCGCAACCACCCAGAATGCCTGTGCTCCGGCGGCGTAGCCCATACCGGTCAAGCCCAGCAGCAACCAACCGCTCTCACCGGTTGCATTGGTGCTGAAGGCCACCACCCAAGGGGGCAGCTTTTTAGCACCGATATAATAACCACTCAGGGTATGTGTCTCGCTGCGGCTCCAAAGGGCGAGAGCGGCCAGTATCAAAAGGTAAACAAAAAAAACAAAAAGGGTAATGGACACGGTTTCGTTTCCCCTTACTCCCCTTTCATTCCCGTCTTAACCGGTTTCCTGCAGCAAATCCCATAACGCATAGACTGTGGCTTCAACACCCAAACGGACCGATGCTTCGGGTTTGATTTTGAACAACGGCGAGTGGTGGGATGGTACACGCGACCCGCCAGCTTCTTCCGCGTCAAAATCGGCCTGCGGTGTTCCACCGACCTGGAAATAGGTGCTGGGGATGTAAGGGTCGGTAGTGAAAAATGGAAAATCTTCCGCACCCATGCCCTCACGTTTTTCATCATAGAAGATGTCGTCACCCAACGCCTTGACCCAGACATCCCTCAACCGCTGGGTTAACGGCTTGTTGTTGATGGTTGGCGGCACACCCTCATCCGATACGATAACCTCCGGTAATAGCTTATCGGGCAGACCCGCGACTCTGCCCATGTTGACTGCCACCCGCCTGATTCCATCCAGCAGTGTTTTGCGCGTTTCAAAATTGTCATTGCGCACGGTTAACTGGAGGTGAGCTTCGTCTGAAATGATATTGTGTTTGGTACCGGCGTGGAAAGATCCAACCGTGATGACCCCTGCCTCACGCGGGGCCAGTGTTCGGCTGACGACCGTCTGCAAGGCCATGACGATCTCGGAGCCAAGCACCACGGGGTCAACGCCCCGGTGTGGACTGGCACCGTGGGCGCCAATGCCATGCACGATGATATCAACCGTATCCGCACCCGAAAAGGGCGAGCCGACGACCGCAACCAACTTTCCGGTGGGCACCCCTGAAGCAACGTGGAATGCCAGGGCGTAGTCGGGTCGACCAAATCGTTCCCAGATTCCATCGGCCATCATGGCTTTCGCACCACCGACCCTTTCTTCGGCGGGTTGGCCAAGCAGCATCAGTGTGCCTGACCACCTGTCTTTCGACGCAGCCATGGCATCTGCTGTACCCACCAGGCTGGTGATATGAACATCGTGACCGCAGGCGTGCATGACAGGGACCACGTTGCCATCCCAGTCTTTCTGTGTGGCTTGGGATGCGTAGGGCAGACCGGTTTTCTCCTGTACCGGCAATCCATCCATATCCGCACGCATCATCACCAGGGGCCCCGGACCATTTTTCATGATGGCAACGACACCTGTACCGCCAACACCTTCGGTGACATCAAAGCCCGCCGCACCTAACTCCTTTGCCAACCGGGCCGCCGTCCTGGTTTCGAAAGTAGACAGTTCCGGGTTGCGATGGAAATAATCGAACAACGCACCCAAATGCTGCTCGTAGTCCTGACTGACTGATTCCGTCAGATCATCTGCCACAACCGGCAGCGTGGAAAACATGCCGGCAAAAATAACCGTGCACAGCAATATTACTGAAGAAATTCGCATCACCCTCACCGCCTATAATATAGTGCAATAATATACAGACTAGCAGAGCTTTAAAAATACAGGAAGAAAAAAATTCCCCTGCAATCCAAAACGTTTGAAGGAGCAGTCAGCATGCAAGCAATCTGGAACGGCGAAGTCATTGCACAAAGTGATGACACCGTTATCGTGGAGGGTAACCATTACTTTCCTGCCGATGCAGTCAATATGAAATTCCTGCGTCCGAGCAGCACACATACCGTGTGCCCCTGGAAAGGGGAGGCAAGCTATTACACCATTGAGGCAGACGGTAAAATCAACCCCGACGCCGCCTGGTATTATCCGCAAACCCGGCAGGCGGCCATGAACATCAGGGGCCGGATCGCCTTCTGGAAGGGTGTGGAGCTTAGGGCTTAAAGCCGCTACCAGCGAAAACCATCCTGTTCATCCTCCTCATCACCTGAACGCTCGTCATCACGATTGTGTCCGTAAAATATCTCCAGACGCAGGCGGATACCGGGGTTGGCCTTGAAGTTGAACCGGTCTTCAAATGAAATCTGCGGAACAACTTCATAGTAGAGCCAGTCGCGTGCGGTCTGTCTGCGATAACGCAATGCCACGGTGTACCGGTCTACATGTGTGTTGGGTTGCGTGTGCACGATCGTCGAGAATTCATACTGCAGACCGGCTTGTGGGCTCAGACGGTGTGTGAGGAAACTGCTTATCCTCGTCAGGTACCCGTCCCGGTCACTTTTATCGCCGAGCCAACGACCATCAAAGGTTTGGCGAAACAGGTACTGATCATTGAAGACATGGTTGAAATCCAGCCGCGATCTGATCTGCCAGTTGCTGTTGGTTTGCCACAGCAACGCCTGCGTGAAGCGATAGGAATCCTTATTCGTGAAAGCCTTGCCATAACGCAAACGGGGTCCGGCAAAGAAGGCAAAGGCGTTGAATTTCGCACCAGCCAATGCGCTGAAGTGCCAGTCTTTCGCCCATTTACCAAAAAACTGCACACCGATCACTGAATCCTCACCGGATTGCTCGGCCGATTCATTCAGCTCACCCTCATCGGAAACTTTACCAACAAACAGGCTGACTCTTCTGTCCAGATTCGGCAGGCTAAACTTGGCCGAGGTCCGCATCCGCAGTTTGAAACCCTGTTCGTCACGGTAATAAATTTCCGGCCGGACACGTATCTGGCTGGTGGCAATTTCTGCCTCGTAATCCGGGTCATTGAAAAATGAATCAACCCACTGTGAGGCTCTTTGCACGCGAGAGTCCACACGCTGCTTATGGCGGTCCAGGGCCGAATCCCGCTCGGGGGCAGCGCTCGCTGACTGCATCACAGGCCCATCAGCCATGCAAATGACCGATGAGATCAGCAGCAACATCCCTGTCATATACCTCAACATCGTGTTGTCCGGTCCAAAAATTCCTGTACCCGTTTGTACGCCTGACAATATAGCTTAACGCAGCATGAATAATAGGCAAGCCAAATATTGCCACGCTCATCAGAGGTGATCACAACGGTTACAATGGACTACAATTCTGCCTGGTGTGGAAATCGGCTGGAGCGATGGACAAAGCAGAATCAACCGTCAGAGGCATCCTGGCCCTGGCCAGGGTGGGTGTCGATGGAGAACATCCGTGGGACTTGCAAGTCACCGACCCCGGATTCTACCCCCGCTTGCTTGGACAGGGTGCAATGGCCCTGGGCGAGACCTATATGGATGGTCTGTGGGAATGCGAACAGCTCGATGTTTTTATTGACAAGGTTCTGCGCGCCGGACTGGAACACAGGATCTCGATGTGGAGATTATTGGGGCCAGTGATCTGGTCCAAGCTGGTCAATCTACAAAGCCGTCGGCGTGCTTTTGACATCGGCAAACACCATTACGACATCGGCAACGAGTTGTTCAAGCTCATGTTGGATGAGAGCATGACCTACACGTGTGGTTATTGGCACAATAGCGACAACCTCACTGACGCCCAGACGGCAAAACTGGACCTGGTGTGTCGAAAAATGGGTCTTAAAACCGGTATGCAGGTTCTGGATATCGGCTGTGGCTGGGGAAGTTTTGCCCGTTTTGCCGCTCGGCATTATGGCGTGAAAGTCGTTGGTGTTACGGTATCACAGGAGCAGATTGACCTTGGCAGGGAACGCTGTGCGGGTCTTGACGTAGACCTGCGTTACCAGGACTACCGTGATGTTGATGGACGCTTTGACCGTGTCGTTTCCATCGGCATGTTCGAGGCCGTGGGCCCAAAAAATTTCCGTACTTTCATGCAGACCGTTGAGCGTTGCCTGCAGGACGACGGTCTGTTCCTTTTGCATACCATCGGTACCAACACACCTGATTTGCAGGCCGACCCGTGGACCGTCAAGTACATTTTCCCCGGTGGCTATTTACCATTGCAAAGGCAAATAGATAAAGCTGTACAGGGTATTTTCATCATGGAGGACTGGCACAATTTCGGCGCTGACTACGACCCGACCCTGATGGCATGGATGGCCAATGTTGATACACACCGCGAACAGCTAAGGCAACTCGGCTATGATGACCGTTTTTACCGGATGTGGCGTTATTGGCTACTCTCGGCAGCAGGTTCCGCACGTTCCAGGCGCAATCAGCTTTGGCAGATGGTTTTTTCAAAGAAAGGTGTGGACCACGGTTATATACCGGTTCGATAGTTAAGGAGAAGAATATGCTCGGACTGATGCAGGATTATCAACTGACCGTACAGACCATTCTTGACCATGCGGCACTAAATCACGGCGAACGGGAGATGGTCACGCGTTCGATCGAAGGACCCAAGCGCCGCTACACCTACCGGGACTTGAGGCAACGTTCCCTGCGTGTCGCGAAAGCCCTGAAAAAAGAAGGGATCGTACTCGGTGACCGCGTCGCCACCATGGCCTGGAACACCGACCGTCACCTTGAAACCTGGTACGGCATCATGGGTATCGGTGCCATCTGCCACACCGTCAACCCGCGGCTGTTTGCCGAACAACTGGTCTATATCATCAACCACGCCGAAGACAGTATCCTGTTCGTCGACCTGACCTTTGTGCCGGTCATCGAGGCGCTTGCCGATAAATTGCCAACCATCAAAAAATACATCATTCTGACCGATGATGCGCACATGCCCGCGACCCGCCTTAGCAGTGCCATCGCCTACGAAACCTGGCTGGCAGGCACTGATGCTGATTTTGAATGGGCCAGGTTTGATGAAAATACCGCCGCCGGCCTGTGTTATACATCCGGCACCACCGGCAACCCAAAAGGTGTGCTTTACTCACATCGCGCCAATGTTTTGCATGGCATGATGTGTGGCCAGCCGGACGTTTTCGGCCTTGACTCCAGCGCGAATTTTCTACCCATCGTACCCATGTTTCACGCCAATGCCTGGGCAACGGTTTTCTCCGTACCAATGGCCGGCGCCAGCCTGGTCATGCCCGGAGCCGGTATGGATGGTAAGAGCATTTACGAACTCCTTGCCTCTGAAAAGGTCAGCGACTCGGCGGCGGTACCCACCGTCTGGCTCGGTCTGTTGCAATACCTGGAAGAAAACCACCTGGAACTGACCCACTTAAATCGTGTCCTGATCGGTGGCGCAGCCTGCCCGCGTATGATGATTGAAAAACTGGAAAATGATTATTCGGTCGAGGTCGTGCATGGCTGGGGTATGACCGAAATGTCACCGATCGGCACTACGGGAAAAATGAAACACTCGACCAGACACCTTGAGGGTGAAGAACTCATCAGGCTGAAACTCAAACAGGGCCGCGTACCCTACACGATTGAAATGAAAGTGGTCGACGATGAGGGCAATGAGCTGCCGCGTGATGGTAAAACATCCGGCCACCTGCTGGTACGCGGTCCGGCCATCGCCCAGGCCTATTACAAGAGCGATGAAGTCATCGTTGATAAAGACAACTGGCTCGATACCGGCGATATCGCCAACATCGATGAACTGGGGTTCATGCAGATCACCGACCGTGACAAGGATGTCATTAAATCAGGCGGCGAATGGATATCATCCATCGAGATCGAAAATACCGCTCTTGGCTGCGAAGGCGTGGCCGAGGCAGCCGTGATTGGTCTGGCCCATCCAAAGTGGAGCGAGCGACCCTTGCTGATCATTGTGCGCAAACCCGGCGCCACGGTAAGCGCCGAGGAAATACTGATCTACCTGGAAGGAAAAATAGCCAAATGGTGGGTACCGGATGACGTCGAATTCGTTGACGAGATACCCCATACCGCGACCGGCAAAATCCAGAAAATGACCTTGCGGGAAAAATTTAACGGCTACCAATTCAAGAACGCTGATTGACAAACAGCTTCTGATACATCAACCTTAGCGTGAGTCTGCAGGTGTCCCTTTGACCGCCCGGTCAGGGGATTAAACGGGAAGACGGTGCGTCTTTTTTTGACAAGTCCGTCGCTGCCCCCGCAACGGTAGACGAAGGTATGGGTCATAGCAGCCACTGTGCACCAGCATGGGAAGGCGGCCCGTCACTGGCGATGGATCATCGCCCTTCGTAAGCCCGGAGACCGGCCAGCAGTTATTTTCATTTGTGCGTTCGGGTGAGAACGCTTCGGAAAAAGCTGATGACCAAACCAATCCTTAGAACCATCCAGTACATGACTGGCGCATTGTTCATGACATTTGCCAACCCATTGATTGCAGATCAACCCCCGCAACATGACCCGGAACAGCTTGTTGAGCTCGACAAACTGTTGGTCACAGCCGGTCTTGAGCCGCTGTCGATCCATGATGTCGCCAGTTCCGTCACCGTCATTACCCGTGAGGAAATTGAGCAAAAACAGGCCAGCTACCTGTCTGAACTGCTGCGCGATGTTCCCGGCTTTGCCGTCAGCCAGTCAGGCGGGCCGGGCACGCTTACCCAGGTGCGTGTTCGTGGCGCCGAGGCCAACCAGTTACTGGTGCTGATCGATGGCGTGCGTGCCAACGACCCGGCCCAGGGTGACGAATTTCCCTACCAGTACGCCTTGAGCGGAAATATCGAACGGATCGAGATCATACGTGGACCGCAAAGTGCAACCTGGGGCAGCGATGCCATGGCAGGTGTAATCAATATCATCCACCGTAAAGATGCGAGCGGGAATTTTCTGTCGGGCAAGGTTGAGGGGGGTTCATTTGCCAGTCGCAACGCCAGCATCGATGGCGGTTACAACGGCGAACACATACGTTTTAATGGTGGTCTGTCTTACATAGATAGCAATGGCAGCAATATATCGCGTCAGGGGTTTGAAAGTGACGGCACAGAAAATACCACCGTCAACGCCGTGCTTGAATACGATGCCAGTGATGCCCTGACACTACATTTTTCAGCCCAGGGGGTGGATGCCAGCAGTGAGTTTGATGACATCGATTTTGTCGTCAGCGGTCTCCCGACAGATGCTGACCGGGTGACGGAGTCGGAACAGACCTACCTTACAGGCAAAATACGATTCAGACCGTGGCAAAACGACCTTTCCGGTAGTCTTGCAGTGATGTATCAGGACACAGACAACCAAAACTATACCGATGGCCGGTGGTCCAGTGCCACAGCAGCCGAAACGCTGACGCTCCGTTTACGCGCGAGCCTGACATTTGGCAATGGCGCCAGACAAAACCACACACTCAGCACCTCGCTGGAACGTCAGGAAATTGATTTTTCCCAGCGCGGCATTGCAGGCTTTTTTGGTGATCCCAACCAGGACCAATCCTTTACTGAAAACGGCCTGGCACTCGAATATGTCGGCCGGCCATTCAAAAGTTTTACCTGGACACTCAGCGGCAGGCTGGATGACTACAGCGATTTTGATGGCACAAAAACCTGGCAGCTTGCGGCGTCACAACAACTCTCCCCGGCCTTACGTGTACGTGGCTCGCTTGGGACAGGCTCCAAAACGCCGACTTTTACCGAGCGTTTTGGTTTTTTCGAGGATTTTTTTATCGGCAACCCGGACCTGAAGCCGGAATCGTCTTTGGGCTGGGAACTCGGTATTGAAACCAACTGGTCGGAACACCGCCACAGTTTGCAACTGGCTTATTTTGAACAAAATCTCGAGGATGAAATTGACGGTTTCGTGTTTGACCCCTCGAGCTTCCTGTTCACCGCCAAAAACAGGCAAAGCGACAGCACACGCCACGGCATTGAAGCCATCTTCGACACGCGCATTGGCCGGGCGCTGACACTCGGCGCCACGTATACCTTTACCGCTGCCAGTGAACAAGGCGCCAATGGACAACCGGTCAGTGAAGTCCGGCGCCCGCACCACATGGCGGGGCTTAGGGCCAATTACCATTTTGCCGATGAACGCGGCAACCTCAACCTGAACGTGAATTACACCGGCAAACAACTCGACAATTTTTTCTCACCGCTCACGTTTGAGTCAGAACGGGTGAGTCTCCCCGCCTTCACGGTCATCGACATTGCCGGTGCCTGGAAGCTTTCCAGGTCACTGGAGTTGACCGCTCGTGTCAGCAACCTGTTCGATGAAGACTACGAGGAGGTCCTCGGTTTCCGCCGCCCGGGGCGTGCCATTTACGCAGGTCTGAGAGGGCAGTTCGGTCGCTATCATTAATGGCCGGTTTGAGTGGCGGCTCAGGCAATACAGACCCGCTAATAACCGCGCGCGAAATCCACCTGGTGCAGCAGGGGCTCACCACGGCTAAAGCGGTGATAGTTTTCCACAAATGTCGCGACAATATCCTGCGGGAAACTGATCCCCGCGTTATGCGGGGTGATGTAGACATTGGGCATGGCCCAAAGCGGGCTATCGGCCGACAATGGCTCGCTTTCAAAAACATCCAGCACCGCACCGCCGATGCGGCCCTCCTGCAGCGCTGTGATGAGATCAGGTTCGTTGACGACCGAGCCGCGTCCAACATTGATCAGTACCGCTGATGACTTCATCCGGCTGAACACATCTGCATTGATAAGATGCCGGGTATGTTCTGTTGCAGGCAGGGTGACCACCACGTAATCCGGTGCTGCAAGAAACTCAGCAAGGGTGTGCGCCGTATAAACTTTCTCTACGTCGGCACAGGCCCGGCCCGAACGATTGAGACCAATTACACGCATGCCGGCACGACCGGCCACGCACGCCAGGTGCTGCCCGATTGAACCCAGGCCGATGATTCCCAGGCATAGTTCACAAAGCGGTCGGTAAAACAATGGCTGCCATTTTTGTTGCTGCTGGTTGGCACGCATGGTGAATACCTGCCGCTCCAGTGCGATCAGGTAAGTCATGACATATTCGGAGATTTGCGGGCCGAAAGCACCGTGCGCACCGGTCAGGATGTAATCCTGCTGTAATCGATGCTGACAAAGACTATCTATGCCTGCCCAGGTTGATTGAACCCAGTGCAAATGCCTTGCGCTCGATAGTGCGTCAACGACCCATGGCGGGTCACCGAGGATAATATTGCATTCGACCCATTGCCTTGCTGCAGTTTTTAAATCAACATGATCGTCAATGACAGTGCTGACCTGAAGGTTTTGTAAACCGGCCGCTCTCACCAGAGCTGCGTATTGCTGCGCCTGCGCCGACAGGATCAGCAACTTGTTCATACCAGATGTGGTTTCTGTTTTTCCCGACTGGCGATCTTCTGGATTTCGTCCAGTTCCAATATAGCCACTTTTTTCCGGTTGACACTGATAAGCCCGGCGTTCTGGAAACGCGCCAGCACCCGGCTGATAGTCTCGGTCGCCAGGCGCAGGTGGCTGGCCATATCACGCCGCGACATGTTGAGATTGAACTCGGTCGCGGAATAGCCCCGTTTTGCAAAACGTGCAGACAGGGACAACAACAAACGGGCAATTCTTTCGTCGGCACTCAAATCGGCCGCATTCGCCTGAATTTCAGAAATTTGCAGACTCATCACGCGAAACAACTCTTCCTGCAATACGGGCAGTTGCCGGGCCATTTCCGTGATTGATTCAAACTTGAGGCCGCACACCGAAGAGGTATCAAGCGCAACGACATTGGCCGTATGTATCTTCTCATGAATGGCGTCAAAACCAATGATCTCACCCGGCAGATAAAAACCTAAAACCTGCTCTTCACCATTTTGGTCAATGACATAGCTTTTGAAACAGCCTGAACGCACAGCAGCGACGGAACGGAATGTTTCACCGGCACGGAAAATATATTCGCCCGGCTGGATAGGACGTGATTTCAGAACGATACTTTCAAATTGTTCGGTATCGCCGGCGTTAAGACCACGCGGCAGACACAGCTTGGCAAGTGCACACTGGCTGCAGGCAACCTGTTTGCGTCCGGAAAACTGCGGTTTTTGTTGTCGATCTATGGCCATTGGAACCTTGCATCTGCTGCGCGTAACCGTCTGGCAGCAGATTATAGCCTAATGGCGTGGCTCAAATAACTTTTGAGTAGGATTTTCCCTCCGTATCCTTGATCAAATATTCGTCAAATTTCATGGCGATCGCCCGCAGCAGCAACAGACCGACCGGCGTCACCTTGATGCTTTGTTCACTCAGCACGATCAGACCGTCCTGTTCCAACGGCTTTAACGACTCGAGCTCAAACGCAAAATAATCTCCAAAATCAATATTATACTTACGTTCGAATTCACTGAATCGAACCAGGCCCTGACACATGATGGCCGCGATCACCTCTCTTCTCAGGCGATCCTCACCGCTCAGTCCAATACCCCTCCAGGTTGGCAAATGACCTTCTTCTATGGCGGCCTGCCAACTTGCGATGTCCTTGTAATTCTGCTCAAAACTGTTGCCGATTTTACCAATTGCGCTGACGCCCATACCCACGAGATCGGTTTCACGGCAGGTTGAGTAGCCCTGGAAGTTACGCTGCAGGGTCCCTTCCCGCATCGCAACGGACAACTCATCATCGGGTAATGCAAAGTGATCCATGCCAATATACACGTAACCTGCATCGACCAGCCTGGTGGTGGTCGATGAAAGTAATTGCAGACGCACCTCCGGTGGTGGTACATCATCCGTATTGATCATACGTTGTGCGCGAAACAGGTGCGGCAAATGGGCATAGTTATAGACTGAAATACGATCCGGGCGCGCCCTCAAAACCGAATCAATGGTGCTCTCAAATGATGTTGCTGTCTGTAACGGCAGACCATAAATCAAATCCACGGAAACCGAGTGAAATCCATGCTCACGAGCTGCCTCAATCAATGCAAGTGTCTGCGCCTCATCCTGGATACGGTTAACGGCTTTTTGCACCGCCGGATCAAAATCCTGGATACCCATGCTGACCCGGTTAAAGCCAATAGCCGCAAGGTGAGCCATCCTCTGTTCGTCCACGGTGCGTGGATCGATCTCGATCGAAAACTCACGGCCCTCATCGCGACTCAAATTAAAGTGCCGCGACAAATGCTCCATAATCTGCCGGAGTTGTTCATCACTGTGATAGGTGGGGGTGCCCCCGCCAAAATGCAGTTGAATCACCTGCCGGTCGCGGTCGAACTGCTGGCCCTGCATCTCAATTTCGCGGAACAGATGCTGCAGATAATCATCGGCACGGGACGTGTTACGTGTTACTTTCTTGTTGCAGGCGCAGTAGTAACACAATGATTGACAAAAAGGTAAGTGCAGGTATAACGATAACGGCAAAGGAATCAGGTAATCGTTACTGCGTTGTACATGCCTCAGATACGCTTCGGTATCGAAACCTTCATGGAACTGCAAGGCCGTCGGGTAGGAGGTATAGCGCGGCCCCGCCAAGCCATACTTGGTGATCAGTTCAGCCGGGAAGTGCATGTTTGAACCCATGCCGCTCAGATGCCCATTCTGCCTGGGCAAACGCGGCAACGCCGCAAATGCGGTAGGTTTTGAGTGGTCTTTTGATGCATTACCTATTGTGCCTGTACTGTCACTAGTGTGCAAAGCGGCTGGAATTAGCCTGCCGATCTTGCAAGGCACCTTATCACCGGATGGGGGAGAATCAATTGACACAGGTCAAGAATGGACTACTTGCCGACAGGGCTGCAGGCCTGCATGC
>CAZYVH010000011.1:13162-32208 GCA_964650905.1 uncultured Wenzhouxiangellaceae bacterium
GTGACCTGTATCAGTTGACTGTTGTGGCCCGTCACGTATGATGCGAAATTTTTTACGGTGGAACCCGCCCATGGCGCGACTATTGGTCCTACTCATCCTTACCCAGGCCACGCTGACAACAACGGTACTTGCTGTGGACAATGGCGATGCTGCGCCACAACCGCTGGCGTTGGATCCGGTCGTGGTGGTTGCCAGCAAGACAGCCAGGCCGTTGTCGGACGTCCTGGGACAGGTCAGCGTAATCGATGCCGCATTCATTGAACGCTTTGCCGTCGAGAACATGGACGACCTGCTGCGCTATGAGCCAGGTATCAACCTTGAAAGCTCAGGCACACGCTTTGGAGCCAACGCGGTCAACATTCGTGGTATCGGTGGTAACCGCGTGGCCATCGAGGTGGACGGTGTACCGGTACGCGACCGTTTCGCCATCGGCAACTTCTCGGATGGCGGCCGGATACAGACTGAAACCGACCGCATCAAGCGTCTTGAAGTCCTGTACGGTCCCGCCTCCACTTTGTATGGTTCAGACGCCCTCGGTGGTGTCATGGCGATCACCACCTTCGACCCCGACGACCTGCTGAAAAGAGGCGATGGCCGGCACTGGTATTCATTACGCGGTGCTTACCAGGGTGTCAACAACAGCCTGACCGGCTCCGGTATCGCAAGCTGGGGTAACGAAAACAACGGCTTGATGTTCGCCGCCACGTGGCGCGATGGTCAGGAAACTGATAACCAGGCAAGTGACGGTACAACGACAGATCAGCAGGACTGGGATAGCCATAACTATTTTGTACGTGTTACCCATGATACAGCCAACGGAAACCGCCTGCGCTTCAGCGTGGACGACTATCAGAAAAATGCCAATATCAACATTGAGTCGCTACCGGGTAACGGCCGTTTCCGCTCAACCACGATGCTCAGCGGTGACGATGAGGACGAGCACCAGCAGCTTAGTCTGGAATACGAGTTCAATACCACTTGGACCAATGGTGTCTTGCGGGTCTTCAATGTTGACTCAACAACCCGGCAACTGACCCACGAGGAAAGAGCCGCTGCCAGCAAGCCAATAAAGTTGCAACGCTATTTCCAGTATGAACAGGAATTTAGTGGCGTGGAGCTGAACCTGTTCCGCGATCTGTCCCTGGGCAGAAGCCAGCATCACATCGGCGTCGGCCTGGAGTATCAAAGTACAGATTCCAGCGAATTTCGCGATGGCTTTCAACAAAGCCTGGTGGATGGTTTCATCACAAAATCCGTACTGGGTGAGAATCTGCCGGTAAGGGATTTTCCGAACTCTCGCACGAGGGAATTGGGGGGTTTCCTGCAGGACGAGATCAGCCTGGGCGGTGGCCGCTGGGAACTGGTGCCGGCACTTCGTTATGACCGTTACGAACTCGATCCGAAACCGGACAGTCTGTACCTTGAAGATAATCCCCAAACAAGCGTCGTAAGCGTTGACGAGTACAAATTCAGCCCACGTTTGGGTATGCTCTACCATGTCAATGCCGAACTGGGTCTTTACCTGCAATTTGTAAAAGGGTTCCGTGCACCACCCTTTGAAGATGCCAATATCGGTCTTGATATTCCCTTGTTCAATATACGCGCCATCCCCAATCCTGATTTGAAGTCGGAAACCTCAGCCGGTGTTGAAGCCGGGCTCAGGGTTATCTCGGAAAACACGCGTCTGACGGTGTCGCTGTTTGATACCCTGTACGATGATTTTATCGAAACCAAGGCGCGTGTCGGCAGCGACCCTGAAAGTGGTGTATTGCTGTTCCAGTCCCGCAATATCAACCGCACCCGCATATACGGAGTTGATATCCGGCTCGAGCAACACCTTGCAGCCTGGAGCCAGTCGCTCGAAAACTGGCGTCTGAATGCAGCTGCATACTGGTCAAGGGGTGAAAACCGGGATAACCAGCAACCACTGAACAGTGTCTCGCCCCCGCAGATGATTTTGGGTGTGTCCTGGACGTCAGCCAGTGAGCGCCTGGATGCTAACCTGACAGCGACATACACCTCCTCACAGGACCGTATAGACGAGACCAGCGGCCCGCATTTGCCCACACCCTCATGGACCACGGCGGACCTGACAGCGGGCTGGCAGGCCAACGAACATTTTAGCCTGCGTGTGGGTATTTTCAACCTGACCGATGAACGTTACTGGCGCTGGTCCGACGTCAGTCTGTTTAGACCCGATAACCCGATGCTGGAGTTATTGACCCGGCCGGGAAGGCATTATTCTGTCTCTGCCCGCATGCAGTGGTAAGAGTTTTACAAAGCTTGAAATTGCCTTAGCTGACTCAAGTCAATTACAGCTTTATGATTATCAAGTAAATTTAATCCAGAGACCCGTAAACCAGGTCTATGGGCTAATGTTGATCGAGCAATAAAGCTCGGCACGTAATAAGGAGTATTTTAATGAAGATGTTTATGTTCCCCATTCTGGTATTGAGCTTTACACTGGCGACAGTCGGTGCTGTTGCTGATACAAACGATGACGCGGTCCACGCCGCCGAAGTGGCTTCGGCCAACGTGGCTAGCCTGGAAGATCGAATCAACAATGGTGAAAGCCACTTTCAGAACATCTGCGCCGCCTGTCACCAGGCCGATGGCTCGGGATTAAATGGTGCATTTCCGCCCCTGGCCGGTTCCGACTACCTGGCCGAAGACCCGATGCGTGCGGTCAAGGCCATTCTGAATGGTCTCAGCGGTCCGATCACTGTCAATGGCAAGCAATACAATGCCGTCATGCCCAACTTGTCCTATCTGAAAGACCAGGACGTTGCCGATGTCGTGACCTATGTGCTCAACTCATTTGGTAACAAGGGCGGGGAAATCAACGCGGCCCAGGTTTCAGCAGCACGTGGCGGTGAAGTTGTCACAGCGCCTTCCGACCATCCTGTGACTTCCAAAACCGAGATGAAATACCAGGGTGCGCCCTTGACGATCAGCCCCAAAGAAACCCGTCAATATATTGACACTGAAGGTCCTCAAATGACGGTGGATGAGTACACACAAGCAACGGAAATTTTCTTCCAGCGCTGCGCTGGCTGTCATGGCGTGCTGCGCAAAGGCGCCACGGGTAAACCACTGACTACCGATATCACACGGGAAAAGGGCACTGACTACCTCAAGGCGCTGATCACCTATGGCTCGGCTGCCGGTATGCCCAACTGGGGCACGTCCGGGGACCTGAGCGACGATGAGATCGACATCATGGCGCGCTTCCTGCAGCACGAACCACCGGAGCCACCGGAATGGGGTATGCCGGAGATGACCGACAGCTGGAAGCTGCTGGTTGCACCGGCCGACCGGCCGACTGCGCCGCAACATCAGCGCAATATTGAAAACCTGTTTGCAGTCACGCTGCGCGACGCCGGCCAGGTGTCCATCATCGACGGTGACAGCAAGGAGGTCGTCAGCATCATCAAGACCGGTTACGCCGTGCATATTTCCAGGCCATCGGCATCCGGGCGCTACGTATTCACCATTGGCCGTGACGCAAAAATTGACATGATTGACCTGTGGATGGATCCACCCAAGGTTGTTGCTGAAATCAAGGTGGGACTGGAAGCCCGTTCGGTCGAAACCTCCAAGTACAAGGGTTTTGAAGACAGGTACGCGATCGCTGGTTCTTACTGGCCACCGCAGTACACCATCATGGATGGCGACACGCTGGAACCAATCAAGGTCGTTTCGACACGCGGTATGACCGTCGATACCCAGGAATTCCACCCCGAGCCACGGGTCGCTGCCATCGTGGCTTCACACGAGCACCCCGAGTTCATCGTCAACGTCAAGGAAACCGGTAAGATTCTGCTGGTCAATTATGAAGACGTGGATAACCTGAGCGTCACCACCATCGGTGCTGCCCGCTTCCTGCATGACGGCGGCTGGGACCGCACCCACCGCTACTTCCTGACGGCGGCCAACAAGTCCAACAAGATCGCCGTAATCGATTCGAAAGAACGAAAACTGATCGCGATGCCGGACGTGACCAAGATCCCTCACCCGGGACGTGGCGCCAACATCATCGACCCGGAATTCGGGCCGGTGTGGGTCACCAGCGCGCTCGGTAGTGATGAGATCACGTTTGTGGGTACGGACCCCGAAGGTCACACCCAAAACGCCTGGAAGGTCGTACGCACACTCAAAGGCATGGGTGGTGGTTCATTGTTCGTCAAGTCACACCCGAACTCAAAGAACCTGTGGGTGGACGCGCCATTGAACCCGGATACCAAGTTCTCACAAAGCATTGCCGTGTTTGACATTGAAAATCTGGATAAGGGTTTGGAGATCCTGCCGATCGCCGAGTGGGCCGACCTGGGCGAAGGGCCAAAACGCGTTGTACAGCCTGAATATAACAAGGCTGGCGACGAAGTCTGGTTCTCTGTCTGGAATGGCAAAGAGCAAAAGTCAGCCCTCGTCGTTGTTGATGACAAGACCCGTCAGCTTAAAACGGTCATCAAGGGTCCTGAAATCATCACACCGACAGGCAAATTCAACATTTACAACACGGTTCACGACATCTACTGAGCAACAACCGGCTGGCTGCATTCAACCGCAGCTAGCCGGGGTTCTGAAGGAGCATTATCATGAAAAAGAGACACATTTGGGTCAGTGTGCCGGTGACACTGCTGACGCTGCTGATGGGTTCAGCCAGTTTTTCCGCACGGGCTGCAGACACCGCAAAAAATCCGTTTACAGCGGGTAAATTTGGTGTCAGTTTTCGCTGGAGACTGGAGAATGTCGATCAGGATCCACTCCCGCATGATGCAACGGCCGCACCGCTGCGGGTACGTCTGAACTATACAACCGCTGATATGGACGGGTTTTCGCTCAAGGCGGAATTTGATTATATCTACGATCTGGGCATGGATAACTACAACGCTGCTGCCGGCAACAAACCCAACACCCCCGGCTACCCGGTGATCGCCGACCCAGCCGGCAAGGACTGGAACCAGGCCTACCTGCAATACAATACCGGGTTTGGCGGCGTTTTTCGCGCCGGGCGACAACGCATCATTTATGACAACGCCCGTTTTGTGGGAAATGTCGGCTGGCGTCAGAATGAACAGACCTACGATGCGTTTTCATTTAGTCAAAAGACGACCGGCGGTCTGACCTTCCAATATGCCTATGTGGACAAGGTCAACCGGATTTTTGGTGACAAGGTCAGCGCAGGTGAACACGCCCAGAATACAAACCTTTTTAACCTGTCGTATGTGGTGGAAGGTCTCGGCAAGTTCACCGCTTACTACTACGATATCAATAACAAGGACGCTGCTGCATTGTCCAATACGACCTGGGGCCTGCGCTTTGGCGGATCCACCAGCGCTGCCCACGGGCCAAAATTTGGCTATGGTCTTGAATACGCTAACCAGCATGACAATGCCAACAACCCGGTTGACTATGAAGCTGACTACTGGCGAGCCGACCTGTCGGTAGGTTTCAGCCTGGCAACCCTGTACGCTGGCTATGAATCACTGGAAGGTGACCAGAACATGGCCGGACAGGCTTTCCGGACGCCGCTGGCGACCCTGCATGCCTTCAATGGTTGGGCCGACAAATTCCTGGCCACACCCGCTGCTGGTCTCGAAGACGCATTTGTAGGCGTCAAGGGTAAACTCGGCCCATGGAAGTGGAATGTGCTTTACCATGACTTTTCAGCTCAATCAGGCTCGGCCGATTTCGGTACGGAGTTTGATGCTTCGATTGGGCGTAAATTCATGGATCACTTCGGCATCCTGTTCAAGGCTGCCAGTTTCAGCAGCGACAGCCCCAGCTACGGTGATACAACCAAGCTGTGGGTCATGCTGAGCGCAAATTATTGACCTTTTATTATTAGCCCATCAGTCTCACTTGAGGCTGAAGTCATTAACCCGGCACCCCCGTGCCGGGTTTTTTTTAAGTGAAAGTGGCGCTATTGATCATGAAATGAACAACAATGCTGGCGATGTACCCGAGCGCCACCGCCCAGGTCCATTTCAAGTGCGCAACAAAGGTGTATATACCACGTGCCTGGCCCATCACCGCGACACCGGCAGCGGAACCGATGGATAACATTGAACCACCTACACCGGCGGTCAGTGTCACCAGCAACCATTGGCCGTGGTTCATATCCGGGTTCATGGCCAGCACTGCAAACATGACCGGTATGTTGTCCACCAGGGCGGAGGCGACACCCACCAGCACGTTGGAAACCGTCGGACCCATACCCTGGTAAAGAAATTCGGAGCCCATTGCCAGGTACCCGAATGCACCAAGGCCACCGACACACAGAATCACGCCATAGAAAAACATCAACGTATCCCATTCGGCCTTTTGTAAATTGACGTAGATGTCGTAAACTTTTTTCTGTTCTATGGTGTTGTCACCCTGCATGGCCACCACACCGAGCCCGGCATCACCGGTATTCGCTGTATCAATCATACCCTGGTCCCGGCGTTGCAGGTAATAGCCAAAGAACTTGAGAAAACCCAGCCCCGTCATCATGCCGATGACCGGTGGCATGTGCAGGAAATTATGCATTGAGACCGCCATCATTATGGTCAGGATAAACAGCGCCACGACGACCCACGCACCGTGTTGCAACTGCGCGTGATCGTCCACGGGCTCAGGCTGACCTGCCGGCAATGCGAGTGACAATATGCCCGCAGTCACCAGCCAATTCACAATGGATGGCACCAACAGGGCAAAAAATTCGTTGAATTGCACCAGGCCTTTTTGCCATACCATCAGGGTCGTGATATCGCCAAATGGACTGAACGCACCGCCGGCATTGGCTGCCACGACAATATTGATACAGGCGAGCGCTATAAATCGCCGGTTGCTGCCGCCCACTGAGATCGCCACGGTTGACATCAACAACGCGGTGGCCAGGTTGTCGGCAATCGGCGACATGATGAAAGCAATCGTGCCCGTGAGCCAGAATATCTTGCGCAAACTGAAACCCTGATTGACGAGCCATGCGCGCAGCACGTCAAATATCCCACGTTCTTCCATGGTGTTGATAAACGTCATGGCAGCCAACAGGAACAGGAACAGTTCTGCAAATTCGAGCAGGTTGTGACGCACCAGTTCCTCCGCTGCATGCGTGTTACCTTGACTCATGTAGGCATAGGCAACCAGCATCCAAATGATTCCGGCGGCCACAATTACCGGTTTGGATTTACGCAGGTGGATATTTTCTTCAAGTATGACCAGGCTGTATGCGATAACAAATATGGCAATTGCCAACATGCCTGCCCAGTGGGTAGTTAAGTTCATGTGCATTGAAACTCCATCAAACCAGAGTCCTGTCTGTTATTATTCACTGTAAATCACCGTAAAATCCTGACTCATTTGAAAACTTTACGTTTAAAAAATAGTACAAAAATGGAATGGCTGCAAACGGCTGTGACTATTCCCGTTTTACGGTCACCGTTTATAATCGATTGAACAGGTCTTTAGCAGGTCCAATTCTTTGAAACTAAACACTCTCCTTTGCATCGCCCTGGGCTCGGGTCTGTTTTTACTGACAGCCTGTGCCTCCCTGATGGACACAGCGACGAGTGGCCTGGCCGCCAACCTCAGCGCTGCTATCCTCAGCCAGGACGACCCGGAAACGGTACGTGACGGCGCACCCGCTTACCTGTTGATGCTGGACAGTTTCGTTACCGGCTCCCCGGACAACGCCAGCCTGCTCGCCGCTGCAGCCGAACTTTACGCAGCCTACGGTGTGGTATTTGTTGATGACCCTGCACGTGCCGTTCGACTGACAAGACGAGCAAAGCAATATGCTGAACGTGCGCTTTGTGTCAGTTCTGCACTGGCGTGCGGGTTGGCCACAGCCGGTTTTGAGGATTACTCACAGATCCTGGAGCAACTACAAAAAAAGTCGACACCCGCCTTATACACTTACGCATTGACATCACTTGCCTACATCAAGGCTAATGCGTCAGAACCCTCGGCTCTGACAGGTTTACCACGTGCTAAGGCAGCATTTGAAAGACTGCAGGAACTCGATGGTTCCTATCAGCCGATCAATCGTGAACATTATCTTGCGGTTCTCGAGACTATCCGGCCACCGGCTTTGGGTGGTAACTTTGAAGCCGGTTTGAAGCATTTTGAAAATGCTCTCCGCTTATCAGCGGGTCGCGATCTGACAATTGCTGTTGATTATGCTAACTACTATGCACGCACCCTCTATGACAGGCCCCTGCATGATAAATTGTTAGGGGCGGTCATCCAGGCAGATCCGGTAGCTGAAGGTTTTACCCTCTTCAACACACTGGCACAACGCCAGGCACGATCAATGCTTGAAACTGCTGATGACTATTTCTGAGAGAAGATGAGTCTTTGTATGAAACAATTCGGAAATTCCTGGTTTAGCCTGATACTGGCAACCCTGCTGATAAGTACAACCGCCTTCGCCCGCACCACCATCAAGCTGGCAACGATTGTTCCGGAGCATTCTTCATGGGTTAAGGACATGCGCGCTGCCGCCGCCAAAATCCAGGCACGAACAGAGGACCGTGTCATGTTCAAGTTTTATACCGGCGGGGTCATGGGTACACAGACCCAGGTCCGGCGCAAGATGCGCATCGGCCAGTTGCACGGTGGCGCGTTCACAAGTTCTGAAGTAAGCGCGTTTCAACGCGATGCACAATTATGGGGTCTGCCGATGCTGTTCACCAGCATGCAAGAGGCCGCCTATGTACGCGGTTTCATGGATACCAAACTCAGACAGCGCCTTGAGGATGCCGGCTATGTAAATTTTGGTTTTGCCGGAGGTGGTTTTGCCTACCTGATGTCAAACCAGCCGGTCAAATCCCTTAAGGATGCAGGCAGGCTTAAGGTCTGGATACCGGAGGGGGATCGGTCCGCCTATGCGGCCAGCAAGGCCCTGGGGCTCCCGTCGGTCACACTGCCATTGACAGACGTATTGACCGGTTTGCAAACCGATTTGATCGATACAGTGATGAGTCCTCCTATTGGTGCCATCGTCATGCAGTGGAATACAGCTGTCAAATACATTACCAACCTGCCGATTGCCTATGTCAACGGACTATTGGTGATTGACCGGCGCATTTTCAACCGTATCAGTGCACCTGACCAGGCCCTTATCCGCAGCGTGATGGAAGGCGTGTACCGACAGATTGATCTGGAAGGTGTGACGACTGACAAAAAGGCAATGCAGGCGCTGATTGACGATGGTATGCAGCGAGTAGAACCGGTCAGTGGCGAGGTTGCAAAGTGGACCAGGCTGGTAAGGGAGTCAAACCGCAAACTGGCCAGACAGGGGCTGCTGGACGAAACACTGCTGGATGAGGTGGACTGTTACCTGGCTGCGTTCCGCTCAGGCAGTGAACCGGTTGCTTGCAATCCGTGAAGACAACACCCTGGCTGAAGCGCCTGGAAAAAGCCGGGGCTTTACTGGAAGACACATTGCTGGCCATTATCCTGGGCGCAATGATCATACTTGCCGGCGGCCAGATCATACTGCGTAATATTTTCGACAGCGGCATCATCTGGGGCGATGAACTCTTGCGTATCATGGTCCTGTGGGTGGCCGTTGCCGGCGGCCTGGCAGCCAGTCGTACGGAAAAACATTTGAGTATCGCGGTCCTGGACCATCTGCTGTCACCCGCCTGGAAATTACGCGCGGGTCTTTTGATCAACCTGTTCACTGCGTTCATTTGCGTATTGCTGTGCTGGTTCAGCATTGAATTTGTGCGAGCGACAAGAGAATATGAGGACCTGGTGCTCAATAGCGTACCCGCCTGGTATTTTCAACTGATCCTGCCATTCGGTTTCGGCCTGATAGCCTGGCGTTACCTCGTACATGCCGTCAGCAAGCTGCTCCGGCTTACAACTGGACATTACGATAAATGAGCCTGTTGGTCATTATTGCACTACTACTACTCGCCATCCTGGGCACACCGTTGTTTGCCGTCATCGGCGCGAGCGCTTTGTGGAATTTTCACAATGCAGGCATTGACCCACAAGCAGTGGCCATTGACTTCTGGGGTCTCGCGGAATTACCGGTGCTGCTGGCGATCCCACTATTCACCTTTGCCGGCTACCTGCTCAGCGAGAGCGGTGCACCCGACAGACTGGTCAGGCTGACACGTGAAGCATTGGGCTGGATGCCGGCAGGTCTGGCGGTCGTCGCTTTGCTGACCTGTGCTTTTTTTACCGCGTTCACCGGTGGTTCCGGTGTCACCATCATTGCAATTGGTGCACTTCTGTTTCCGGCATTGAAACACGCCGGGTACACGGAGAAATTCAGTCTTGGTTTGATTACTTCCGCAGGAAGTCTGGGATTGCTTTTCGCACCGTCGCTGCCTCTCATCCTCTATGGCGTGGTCGCCGAAGTTTCCATCCATGACATGTTCTTAGCTGGCATCCTGCCGGGTATCCTGCTGTTGACTGCCGTCATCGCTTACAGTATCTGGAAAAACAATGCCATCAAAGTACCGCTGGGTGATTTTTCATGGCTGCGCTGGAGGGCGAGCGTCAGAGAATCGATATGGGAAATCCCATTGCCATTTTTTGTCCTGGGCGGGATATACAGCGGTTATTTTGCGATCTCGGAAGCGGCCGCGGTCACTGCCCTGTATGTCATCATCATCAATGTCTTTGTATTGCGGGAAATCCCGTTGCGTCAATTACCCCGCATCATGCGCGAGTCCATGACGCTGGTCGGCGGCATCATGTTGATCCTGGGTCTGTCGCTGGCATCCACCAACTACATGATTGATGCGGGCATTCCGCAAAAACTGCTCGAGGCTATTTCAATATATGTCTCGGGGCGTGTCAGTTTTCTGCTGCTCTTGCTGGTGTTTCTGCTGGTGCTGGGCGCCATCCTGGATATCTTTTCGGCGCTTGCACTGGTGGTTCCTCTGATATTGCCGGTGGCCACCAGTTTCGGGATACAGCCGGTACACCTCGGTATCATCTTTCTGGCGACCATGGAATTGGGTTACCTGACACCCCCGGTGGGACTCAACCTGTTTATTTCAAGCTACCGTTTCGAAAGGCCGATCATGCGGGTCTATATTTCAACGCTGCCGTTCTTCACAGTATTGCTGTTGTCGGTGATACTCATCACGTTCTGGCCGACTTTATCACTGCTTCTTATTTAATATTTGTCGGCACCGATTCCATAATTTCCGACCAGTCTCGATAACGCTTTTCAAGCACTCTAAAGTCTTCCTGGTCATCCACATCCAGACTCAACCCACCGAATGGTGTCACCACGACTTTGACCGGACCACCCAGGATCATGCTCATGCAATTCTCTACACGCACCAGGGTGTTGCCTGACTTCAGACGCCGGTAGAGACGGCCCTTACCTCCCGACAGCATCAATGTGAGTTGGATACGCAGGGTCAACCAGGCAGACTGCCAGCCGTGCGGTCGTCTGAAAAAACTGTAAGCCAACAACAGGACATTGCGCCAGTCCTTGGCCTTGCGATATGAAAACCCGGTTTGCAGAAACTCCTGGTGGGACAGTCTCCGCGGTCGACCGACATATATATTGGCCAGACGCAGGCGTCCACAGGCCAATTCTACAAAGGGCCGTTTGATCCCAGGTCGGTCACCGGAAGGATAATAAGGCATTACACCCGGTTCGTCAGCCACACCCGCCAGCATGGCGACCGGTGTATCAGATTTCCGGTCCAGTCTGGCGCAACGCACCACGAAATCATCGACCGCCCGGCCTGTTGCCAGTGGCAGGTCACAGGAAATGACCAGCAGGGGCCGGTCCGCGACCAACAAACCGGGTTGATCCCGGTGACGAGCTTCCGACGCCTCGATACCGGCCCATGAATTGGTCATCATCTTGCCACGCTGTTCGATCAGCTCTATTTTCGCCGAGGTTTCACCCAGCGCATCGCGCAACTGCTCAATTGGCCCGACCACGAATATCCGGTCGATGGTGAGGGCCTCCTCCAATGCATCAACCACATGGCGGATCAAGGTCTTGCCAGCCACCTCGAGCATGGCTTTGTTACGCCCGCGGATCAGTCGATTCGGGTTACGGTGTGTTCCGGCAAGCACAACAGCATCGAGACGGTGCGGATAAGCCTGTGCGGGCAACTGTCCGTGGGTCTTTACAGATTCTTTTATTTTTGTTCTCGGCATGATGTAATTTTATAGATTTGTACCCTGGTGGTCCAACACGTTTGGAACTCCAAAGACCAGTGTTTTATACAGACATATTTTCTCACCGGGCATTTATGGGTTACCCTATGGCGACTGTGGCGCAAATGCCTCACATTTATCACAAAAACCTCTAAGAGGGAGGATTCAATCGTGGAACTTGCACTATTTAGCGAAAACTCATTGGCCTTTTTAATACGCTGGGCACACCTGCTCGCCGGAATCACGTGGATAGGTCTGCTCTACTATTTTAATTTTGTCCAGGGTGAATATTTTAAGGAGGCTGACGCTGGCGCGAAATCTGACGTGATTCAGAAACTGGTTCCGCGGACACTTTGGTGGTTCCGTTGGGGAGCAATGTTTACCTTCCTGAGCGGCGCACTGCTGATATATGTCAAACACCTGAGCGGTATGGGCATCTTGCTGGGCGCTACCATGGGTACCATTATGTTCCTGAACGTCTGGCTGATCATATGGCCCAACCAGAAAACCGTTATTGCTTCCGCAAAACAGGTGGCTGCAGGTGGTGAAGCATTACCGGGCGCCGCTGCCGCGGGAGCCAAGGCTGGTCTGGCCTCACGTACCAACACGCTGTTCTCCATACCGATGCTGTTCTTCATGGCCTCATCCGTCCACCTGGGGCAACTCCAGACCCCGGTGCACAGTATGGACCTCGGGTCGATCGGTCTGTCTTTCGGGTTGATCGTTTTCCTCGCGCTTAACGGGATTGTCGGCAAAACCGGGCCCTTCACATCCGTCAAGGGCGTTATCAGTAGTGGATTTATTTTGACCCTGATTCTGTACCTGCTGGTCGAAATGACCTGAACTGAAACCCGGGGTTTTTGCCCCGGGTTTTTCTGCCCAATAAGGAATTGAGTTTTTTTTAACCATTTTTGTTCGCTTTATCGCAAACTGACAAAGAGCCTTTTTTTTGTGTTTTTTTTCTATTCAGTTACTTGGGTTTTCTTACTCAAGTGGGCGATGAATAAGATGACCTAAGTCGACCATTTTTTGCTTTGACAAAGGCCCGTTGCGGGAGTAATTTAAACCTCCCGTTACATGAAACCCACTGGCCGAAAGGCTGGAGTCGCAGGAAAGACGGAAGCGGTCGAAAGGCCGGGATCGGACGGAATGCGAATCTGCAGAAGGGCTGACCCGCCATGAAGCAGAGAGGGTGGAAGACAACGGACAGCGCCCAAGTGGTACAGGGCGCGTCACCCGGACCGGGTTCTGCCAAAAGAAGCGGTCGTGCCATTTGGGTGACTCGATAGGAACACGCGGTTCCTTGAGATAGACGCGAAACACGTCGATAAATAAGAGCGGGAAGAAGGCCCGCGGCCAGAAACCGAAGGGCAGAACAGATCGGAACTGGACGAAGTTGGAAAGGCCTAGGAGGATCTGCAGTCCACCATAAGCGGAGTTCCTACACTTCAACGACGAGGGAGGCGCAAGCCTCCCTCGTTTTTTTTTGTTTTGTACAATCACTTTCCAAAGCAATTCATACTACAATTGGCCTACAACGTGCTGTAATGAATTTAAACGTCTGACGGTCACTGTAATCTTTGAGCAAGAAACCGTTAGCAACCAGGGGTCATTGATTGCCAGAGCCAATCATCAAAATCAGTCATCTGCTTTTCCGACGTGGCGGTAAAGTCATCCTCGACGATGTCAGTATGGAGATCAAGCGTGGCAGTATCGTTGCCATCATGGGTCCCAGCGGTGTGGGTAAAACCACCATTCTACGACTGATAACCGGCCAGCTTCGCCCGGACAAGGGTAGCGTCGAGGTCAATGGCAGATTAATATCCGGTATGTCACGGCGCGAACTTTATGACTGCCGAAAAGATATCGGTGTCTTATTGCAAAATGGCGCCCTTTTTACCGACCTGACGGTGTTTGAAAATATCGCAACACCGCTCAGGGAGCATACCCATCTGGCTGAACAGGAAATTGAACGCCGGGTGCTGCAGAAACTTGAATCGGTGGGCCTGGCTGGTATCCAGGACCTGATGCCACACAGCCTGTCCGGTGGTATGGCCAGACGTGTTGCACTGGCGCGTGCGGTCATCCTGGATCCAAAAATTGTTCTCTTTGACGAACCGCTCACCGGTCTTGACCCAATCGCCATGTCCACCATTGGACAGTTGATACGCGAGACCAACGACCGCCTGGGTCTGACCAGCGTGATCGTTACCCACAATGTTGCGCAGATGGAAAAGCTGACGGACCACTGCTTTATTCTCGGTGCGGCAAAACTGATCGAGGACGGCCGACCCCAAGACCTGGCGAACTCCACCAACCCGGCGGTTGAACAGTTCATGAACGGGCGTGTCGAAGGACCACTATCCTTTGCAAATCAGCTGGCAGAAACCGCTATGCCCGCAACATGACCGGAACGCTATGAAATTAATAACACCCATCGCGGAAACGGGGCACTGTGGTATTTTTCTGTTACGCATGCTAGGCAGCATCCGTCCTGAGCGTGAACTGTTGATCAGCACGCTGCAACAAACCTACCTGATCGGGGCGCGCTCGCTGGTTATCATCATGATCTGCGGATTCTTCGTCGGTATGGTCCTGTCTCTGCAATCCATCAACGCGCTGCAACAATTCGGTGCATCGGACCAGGTCAGCCTTTTGGTTGGCAAGTCATTGTTCCGCGAGCTGGGACCAGTGCTGACCGCGTTACTTTTTGCCGGTCGCGCAGGCACGTCGGTCGCCGCTGAGATCGGTCTGATGAAAGCCACCAGTCAAATCGAGGCCATGCAGCTGATGGCCATCGACCCGGTACGGCGTATCGCCCTGCCGCGATTCCTGGCAGGTTTGTTGTCACTGCCGTTACTGACTGCGATGTTCAACGCTTTTGCAATCTTCGGCGCGGTCATGTTTTCGATCGGTGTTGAGGGTCTGGATCCAGGCATTTTTTGGAGCAAGCTGCAGACAGGTATTCATTTTGGCAAGGACTTCATAGGTGGTTTCTGGAAAAGCATGGTGTTCGGCGGATTGGTCAGCCTGGTAGCTGTATATTTTGGTTATTATGCAAAACCAACCGGTGAGGGCGTGGGTACCGCTACAACCCGGACAGTGGTATTGAGTTCTGTACTGGTGCTTGTATTTGACTTTATTATGACCTCTTTTCTTATTTGACAAGCAATTGAACCGCGTCCATCAACAGGATTTATCATGCGTGCAAATTACAAGGTAGAAGTGACATCCGGTATATTTTTACTGATGGGCATTGCAGCCCTTTTGTGGCTGGCCACCTCTGCAACCGATTACGGCATGCAGGTGGGTGATGACACTTACACCGTCACAGCCCATTTCTCGACTGTTGCCGGTCTTAAGACCCGGGCACCGGTTAAAATTGGTGGTGTAGCGGTTGGGCTGGTAGAGACGATTACACTTGACCCGGTCGATTTCGAAGCGATTGTCACCATGCAGATAGACCAGCGCTTTGCGGATATCCCCAGCGATACCAGCGCCTCAATCCTGACCAGTGGTATTCTGGGTGACCGCTATGTTGGTCTCGAGCCAGGCGGGGCCATGGATGCGTTGGCGGATGGTGATGAGATACTGATCACACAATCGGCTGTAGTGCTTGAGTCATTGATCAGCAAGTACCTGTTCAACAGCGGCAAGAAGGAAACTGAATAATGTTTCGCACACTGATTTCAATATTGCTACTTGGCGGCACCCTTACAACAGCAAGTTTCGCGTCTGAATCGGCCACAGACCCGGCCAGCTTGCTGCAAGAAACCACCAACAATATTTTCACCAAGGTGGATGAAAACCTCGAACAATACACAGCCAATCCAAAAGAGCTGGAGGCGCTTGTGCATACTGACCTGTTGCCATTGGTCGATGTCAATTACGCTGCCCGGCTGATACTCGGACGTGCCGGGCGGGGTATTGAACGGGAGAAAATTGATGCCTTTGCAGCCCGCATGAGCGACCTGCTGGTGAACCGTTACGCCAAGGGACTGCTGGAGTTTCGCAGTGAAGAACAGCTACAGGTTTTGCCACAGCGGGGTGCTTTGAACGATAGACTCACCCGGGTTCGTACCCGCGTACAACTTCCAAAAGGCGGGTTTACACCTGTGGATTATGCCTTTCATAAAACAGCTGATGGCTGGAAAGCGTTTGATATCATCATCGAAGGCATTTCCTACGTGACAACCTTCCGCAACCAGATTATGCCCGAAGTAAAGTCCAATGGTATTGACAGCGTGATCAACCGCCTGGGTTCTGGCGAACTGGAATTGACCGAGTAATGACCATGCAAAAAGCAGTGTGTAAAACCAGTGTAATTCTCTTCAGCCTGTTGCTCACTGCTTGCGCTGGCACGCAGAACCGCCATACCGATGATGTCAATGATCCCTGGGAGGGCTTTAACCGCAAGGTCTACGCATTCAACGATGGGCTCGACAAGGTCGTGCGGCCGGTGGCAGTCGTCTATGACACCATCATGCCCGACCCGTTTCAACGCGGCGTCGGTAATTTCTTCAGAAACCTGGATGCCCCGGTCACTGTTGTCAATCAGATACTGCAAGGCAAATTAAAAAACGGTGGTGTCAGTATCGGCCGCTTCCTGATTAATACGACCATCGGTCTGCTGGGCTTTTTTGATGTGGCTACAAAAATGGGTATCCCTTTCTATGAGGAAGACCTCGGCCAGACACTGGCGAAATGGGGGTACAAGAACAGCCGTTACCTGTTGCTGCCAATATTCGGACCATCCACACTCAGGGATGGCCCCAGCAGGCTGGTGGACAACTATTACCACCCGATCGGTATTTATGTCCGCAAGGAAAGCGAGCACCGGCCGCTGAACTACTGGCCGGTGGTAGCACGTGGTATTGATCAACGGGCCGACCTTCTTTCTCAGGACGAGGAGTTGAATAAGGCCTACGATCCCTATGTGCTGCTGAGAGACGCGTGGCTGCAAAACCGGGTTTACCGGATTTATGACGGTGACCCGCCATTGACAGACTACGATCTCTACCTGGATGAGGACCCGCCCATGGCCGAGCCTGCCCCCTGAAACCAACCCGGAATTCAGGTCTGCATTGGCAGATGATGTCTGGCTGGGATAAGCTTCCCATTCGACCGGGTGGGCAGAATGCTGAAAAAAATCCAAAGTGCTACGCTGCTGGCATTGCTTGTTTTGGGAGGCTGCGGGGAACCGCAGGATACTCAGGGCACAACGCCGGCCAAAATATACCGTCACGCCCTCGATGGCGCACCCGCCTCACTTGACCCCGCACAGGCCGCATCAATATATGCTAACTTCATCGTCGTCAACCTCTACGACACGCTCTACCGCTACAAATACCTGGCTCGCCCCTATCGTTTACAACCCAACCTCGCGACAGATTTACCAAAGGTTTCCAGCGATGGTTTAACCGTAACCATAGACCTCAAGCGGGGGGTACACTTTATCGATGACCCGGCCTTCGTGGGCGGGATCGGCCGGGAAGTCAAGGCCAGCGACTTTATTTACTCGATCAAGCGCCAGTTTGACCCCAAAACCCGCGCCCAGGGTGCCTGGTTATGGCAAAACCACATCGAGGGTCTGGATCAATGGAAAACACAAGGCTCCGATTACGATCAGGACATTCCCGGTTTGCAGGCGGCGGATGACTATACCTTGCAAATCCGTCTGACGCGGCCTTACCCGCAGCTTGCTCATACGCTGGCACAGGGCTTTTCTGCGGTGGTACCCAGGGAGGCTGTTGAAAAATATGGCCAGCAGCTCGCCAGCCACCCGGTCGGTTCCGGCCCTTTCAAACTGTTGCGCAGGGATGGCGCAGGTGCCGTGCTGGTCGCCAACCCGGATTTTCGCAAAGAACCCTTTGACCTCGCCGAAGAAGGTTATGATCCAGGCAGTCAGCGTCAGCTGGGTTTGGAGGTATTGCAAGGCAGGTCCCCGCCTTTTGTAGATCGTCTTGAGATAGAATTTATCACTGAAGATGCCGCACGCTGGAATGCTTTTTCCGCCGGGGAACTGCATTTCATCAAGGTGCCGGTCAGTCAGTTTGACAATGTCCTCAGCCAGCGCAAACCGCTGACCCTGAGTCCGCAATATGCAGGTCTGTATCACTTCGAAGCCTCTGAAGACGCCGGCCTGATCTACACCAACTTCAACATGGCGGACGAACGTATCGGTTATCACCCCGACCCGGTTCGAAACAGCCGCAACCAGGCGCTGCGCTGCGCGTTGGTCAAGGCGTTTGACTGGGGTAAAAGAAATGAGATATTCTTTTATGATATCGGTCGTGTATTTCCCGGCATCATCCCACCCGCTGTGCCCGAGTTCGACCCACAGGCGAGTGATGAATATATCCAACATGATCTCGTTTCAGCCAGGAAACTGTTGCTGGCCAATCACTGGGACGCGAACAATTTACCGACACTGGAATACGGCTTTCCCAACAGTGTCACCGAACGTCAGATTTTCGAGCAATTCCGTAGCTTTATGACCCAGGTCGGTTACCCTTCAGAAAAAATCATACCGATGATTTTTGCCACTTATGGTGACTACCAGCGCGCCTACTCCCAGGGTAAAGTCACCCTGATCAATAGCAGTTGGACCATGGATTACCCGGACGCTGAAAATATCATGCAACTGTATTACGGCCCCAATGCCGCGCCAGGCTCCAACTCCGCCTGTTACAATAATCCGGAATACAACCGTTTGTACGAAAGTGCAGCGGCCATGAGTGAATCACCTCAGCGCACACGGATTTATCGCCGGATGAACCGCCTGATCATGCAGGACTGCGCAGCCATCAGCGGTATATCAAGGACCTTGTTATTTCTATGGGACAGACGGGTCATATTAAAACCGGACCGTTCATTCGTCGGTGGTTATTCGATGCGTTTTGTCGATCTCG
>CAZYVH010000011.1:32308-46943 GCA_964650905.1 uncultured Wenzhouxiangellaceae bacterium
CCTATCTGGCCCGCAGACTGCTGCACGGTATCGCATTGCTGCTCGGGGTAACATTTGTCAGCTTCCTGCTGATGGTGTACTTCGGTCCTGACAAAACCTTTGAACTGTTGGGCAAAAACCCAACGACAAAACAGATTGGTGAAGTCCGGCACGCTCTGGGCTATGACCGGCCTTTCTTGCTGCGCTACGCGGATTACCTGAGAGAATTGGTGACACTGGATCTCGGGCTTTCCGATTCAAGCGGTGAGCCGGTCTCTGCAATGCTCAGACGCAGCGTGCCCATTTCACTGGCCCTTGTTCTGCCGGGATTCATACTGGGTAATGTACTGGGTCTCGCCCTCGCCATGCTGGCCGCCTGGTACCGCGGAAACTGGCTGGACAAACTGATCAACTCGGCATCGGTGGTGGGTATGAGTATCAGTTTTCTTGTCATAATCATCGCTCTGCAGGTCATGTTGTGCACACCGTTTGGTCTCAACCTGTTTCCGGTGCGTGGCTGGCAGGTCAATGGGGCGGTCAGCTACCTGTACTACGTTAGCGTACCCACGCTGGCATTGGTGCTGGTCACACTGGGTTATAACACGCGCTACTACCGGGCCATTATTGTCAACGAGACAGAACGCGACCACGTGCGTACATTACGGGCGTTTGGTGCGGCGCCTTTTGAGATCATGTTTCGACACGTTTTGAAAAACAGCCTGATACCGATACTGACCCGGGTCATGTTTTCAGTGCCATTTGTGATCATATCCGGCAGTCTGTTGCTGGAGAGCTATTTCGGGATACCCGGAATTGGACAGATCACGTTCGATGCAATTACCAGTGGTGACCAACCGGTGCTCAAGGCAGTTATCGGCTTGACCGGTATACTGTTCGCGCTGGCCCTTGGCATCAATGACCTGCTCTATACACGGGCAGACCCCAGGGTTGTCAATTGGTGAAATATGCGGGCTGATATGTCGAGCACGTGGCAGCGATTGAAATCCGATCATTACGGAATGGTTGGATTGTCTGTTGTCGTAATTTTTATGCTCATCGCTGTCAGCGCATGGAGCGGTCTGCTGGGTCAGGGATGGGAGCAGGTTTCCGGCGGCCGTTGGGAGGAAAGCAGTGCCGCACACTGGTTTGGCACCAACCTGCTCGGACAGGATATTTTGCAGCGCACATTGGCGGGCGCGGCCAACGCTATTGAGACCGGTCTGATCGTGACCGTTTTTTCGCTGCTGCTGGGCGCTGTACTGGGTGCGTTGTCAGGCTGGTCGAATCACGGTTGGCTTGATGAGGCCATACTCTGGATAAAGGGCGTACTGGACGCTATCCCGTTCTATCTTTTTGCGGCAGCCATGGCCTTCGCAATGCGGGGTAATCACTGGGCTATGCACCTGGCCATGGTCATGACCTTCTGGACGACCACGGCCCGAATTATTCGTGGTGAGGTAATGCGTATCAGGACGCTTGGGTTTGTTGAAGCCGCCCGGGCATTGGGCTTACCGGAACCTGTCATCCTGTTCCGCCATGTCCTGCCCAACACACTGCACATACTGATGGTACAGGCCACCATCATATTTGTTGCCGCTATCAAGACCGAGGTCATCCTGAGTTTCCTGGGACTGGGTGTGAAGAACGGGGTTAGCTGGGGTCTTATGCTGGCAGAAAGTTCACAGGAGGTACTTGCTGGACATTTCGGCAATTTCTATGCAGCGAGCATTTCGCTATTCGTACTGCTGATGGGTTTTAACTTGTTGGCGGACGCACTGCAGGATGCCCTGGACACCGGCCGGGTCATCAGGTGAAACCCGTGGTAATGGCGATAAAGGAGCTTAGCGTGTGGCTGAATACCACTGCGGGTCAGCACCGCATAATCGATAATATCAGTTTCAATATCAACGCCGGGCGGGCCACCGGACTGGTGGGTGAGTCCGGCTGCGGCAAGACCCTGACGGCAATGGCCATCATGGGTTTGCTGCCGTCACCGGATTTTACGGTCACGGCTACGGCGATCGAATTGAATGGCAGGGATATTTCAGTCCTTGGCGGCAAACAGAGGCGTCGGGTTCTCGGCCGTGAAATCGCCATGGTATTTCAACAACCCGGCACCGCACTGGACCCGGTCTTTACATTAGACCAGCAAATCAGCAGGGTGCTCAGGCGTCACCTGGGCACAGGCAAAAAACAGACCCGAAAGGCCATGCTGGCATCACTCGAAAAAGTGGGATTTGCGCAACCCGAAGACATCGCCGCCGCCTATCCCCACCAACTGTCCGGTGGTATGCAGCAATTGGCCATGATAGCGATGGCAACCGTGTGCCAGCCAGCCGTTGTGATAGCTGACGAGCCAACCACCGCGTTGGATCCCGGCACCACCGCACTCATATTGCAACAGCTCAGACGTTTGCGCGAAGAGCTCAACACCGCTGTATTACTGATCAGCCACGACCTGGCCATTGTCAGGAAAAATTGTCACAACGCACTGATCATGTATTGTGGGCGGATTCTCGAGTCCAATGACACCGGCAACCTGTTTTCATGTCCGCGTCACCCCTACAGTGCGGCGCTGATTGCGTGCGTCCCGCAAATCAGCAAGCAACGACCAGCCACCATCACTGCCATACCCGGGCAGGTGCCGGGTATGACTGATTTACCCCGGGGTTGCCATTTTGCACCAAGGTGCAACCGGGCCAGACCAGGCTGCAGACTGACAGTGCCGGTTATGGAACCGCTGCACACTGGCAGTGCCGCCTGTTTCAGGCCGTTGTAATGCAGACCAATATGCCATTGCTGGAGGTCAAGGACCTGTCACTGAATTTTAAAAGCGGGTTGGTAGCCATTGACCGGGTCAGTTTCAGTATCCCGGCTGGCAGAACCCTTGGCCTGATAGGCGCTTCGGGTGCAGGCAAAAGCAGTATTGCACGCGCCGTCATGCGTCTGATCGAACCCGAAATGGGTGAAATCCACTACAAAGGCCAGAATATTTTTGACCTGACAAAGCGTCAAATGAGGACTGTCAGACAACATATGCAGATTATTTTCCAGGACCCCTCAGCATCGCTAAGCCCCCGGCGAACCATTGCGCAGACTTTGCTTGAGCCACTCAGACATTTTTCTATCGGCACACCCGTTGAGCGCTTATACAAAGTCACCAAAGCCTTGCATACCGTCGGGCTGGCAGATGATGTTCTGCATCGTTATCCCCACCAGTTTTCCAGCGGCCAACAACAACGTCTTGCAATCGCCAGAGCCCTCATGACAGAGCCGGATTTGCTGATTGCCGATGAAGCCGTTGCAGCACTCGATGTCTCCGTGCAAGCTCAAATCCTGCAGTTGTTGCAACATCTGCAGCACGGGCATGGCATTGCCCTGTTGTTCATATCACACGACCTGGCAGTCGTCCGGCAAATTGCCGATGAAGTCACCGTCATGTACCAGGGGCAAATTCTCGAACAGGCGCCTGCAGATGTGTTTTTCAATGAGCCCTGTCATCCCTACAGTAAAACGCTGCTGCGATTTTCTGAGGGCTGCGACGATTCTCAGTCTGCCGTAGAATTTGGCCGGGTAAAGCGTGGCAACACTGGGGACAATCCTGGTCCAGCGTGTGTTTACGCCGGAATCTGTGCGGAAAAATTAACCCTGTGTGAAACTGCTGAACCGCCGGTTTATGACGTTCGTGTCAATAAGCTCCCCACTGACCACACACATTGCGTAAAATGTCATCTTTATGGCGTGTAATCGGAAATTATTATGAACATCAAGCAGTGCCTTTTGGCAGGACTTTTTTTACTGACCATTACACTATGCCTGGCCTGTAGCTCCAAGATAGTGCGCGGCCAGGCACCCATCATACGTGTCAGTGAACTCAGTCATGGGAATGGGGAAATAAGCCTGCAACTGAATATTCGGAACCTCAATGGGGTAGCGCTTGACATCCAGGCAATTGATTTCAGATTGTCGGTCGATGAACAGGTACTGATCGACTACCAGGGGCCATCCAGCACGAATATCACGGCCAATGGCACGGAAGTCCGGGAAATCAGCGTACCGGAAAATGAGGCTGCCGGCGCGTTGCTTGACCAGTTGCAAAAAGGTGAGTTCAAGAGCCTGCCATATGCACTGAAGGGCAAGGTAAACACAACGGGGGATGGCAGCCTGCGATTTAACAATGAAGGTCACATCTACCCCGTACCCGGACGACCCGGACATTTTCGCTAATGCTTTTGAGTTTTGATCTCAGCGATTCCGACCTGGATCGTTTACATGCCATTTTGCAAAGCGCCAGCGCCAGAGCTTTGGACCTTACACGTGATGAAATCCTGGTCAACGCTCAGAATCGATTGATGCAGGTCAAAGGGTCTGACGCACCGGATTTCATTTGCGTGCCCATGGCACAGATTGAATTCCTGATCAGTATGCTTACAGATGAGGACTGGGGGCTTGTACAAGACGATGCCAGACGTGTGCTGGCTGCGCTGGCTTATTTCTCTGAACCAGAAGACCTGATCCCGGACGGGACACCCACATTCGGATACCTCGACGATGCCATCATGGTCGAGATCGTTTGCAAAGAACTTGAACACGAGATCCAGGCCTATCACGATTTCGTTGCATACCGCAGCGCCGGTAGCGGTCACCGGGACGCCAACAGTGTGCCGTTGCAGCGTGCGGACTGGCTGGAGGAACGCCGCCAGCAATTGCATGCGCGTATGCGGCGCATGCGCGAGAACGCCAGTGGCAAGGAATCCAAGTCACCTTTTTCCCTACTTTAATGACGGCGATCAAACACCAGTATATCCTGGTCGGCCTGGAGATTGACCCGACCGGATACCCGCAGGAAAGTCAAAAACGCCCGCGCCTGCTGGATCGTGTTGCCGCAGAACAGGTACTGGCCCTGATTGCCGATGAGTTGGCCGGTATGCTGGCGGAAATCAAGCAGTGCGCCCTGACCATGGCCGGCGCGCTGTTTGACCAGGCCCAAATACTGCGTCCGGGTCTGCCGGTTTACGCTGCGCTGGAGACATGGCAGCGCACGAGCAACCCCGGCGGGAAGTTTCAGCCACGTTTACTGAGTATTGGCGCCAGCGCAGGACGTATGCCTAATCCATTGGTGCAACCTGAGACGGACACTTCGCCGGGTGCGTTACTTGTTTTACCCATCCTCATGAGCGGACCGGCGAATGTCGTAGCGAAGCTGATCGGGGCAATGGAACAGTTATTCCTCGAACGTGGTGAACTTGCCTCACCTGCCTGTCGTCACCTCGCGTCGGATTTTCACATCAGCCTGAATCATGCCAGGTTCATGACTATCACCGACCTGAACGCATTGCTGCGGTTGCAGTTGGAGCTATTTGGTTTTCTGCCGCTATGGGAACTACTGGATACGGCCATTAACCAACCGGGACAAGCACGGTCAGTCACGAGTGCGGAGAATCTGAAATTTGCGTGGCGCGAAAACGCAGTGCACAGCTCTTTTGAGACTTTCGACTGGTGGGCAGCCCATGGTGGCGGCAAGAACAGATCAGCAAAGGACCAGCAATTGCAAGTAGCCTATGCAGACTGGACGCGTGAATACCGGCAATATATCACTATGCTGGCCGGCCACGGGATCACGGTCAAACAACACCTTGCCGGCCATGGCGATGTGGATTTGAACGATACTTTTTTGCTCGAAGAGTCCACCATGGAACCCGGCAAGACCAGCGCAGCGATTACCGAACACAGTATGGGTGACCTTGGCACGCTGGCAATCACGGTCGTTGATGGTGGACGGCAAATGAATTTCTATCCCCTCAGAGCCAACGGCCTCACCGACTTGCAGGACTATATACGGGCACAGGGCTGGGCAGGTCATAGCGCATTTCCAGGTCATCTGTGTGTGGATGAAGAAACACGCAGGTTGATAGCAGATACGCTATAAGGTCTGCATGACACAGTACACGAACAATCCTTTTGTATTTGTCGATGAATCAAACATCCATGGCCGCGGACTATTTGCCCGGATGAATATCCGACAGGGCACACTGATCGGGTATTATGCCGGGCCACAAACCCGCCAAAACGGTATGCACGTGTTATGGGTTGAAGCTGAGGGTGAAGATGAGTGGCTCGGCTATGACGGCTGCAATGAACTACGCTTTATGAACCATGCCGACCACCCCAATGGTGAAATGGAGGGGCTGGATCTGTACGCCTTGCGCGATATACAAAAAGGAGAAGAAATCACGATTAATTACGGTGAAGCTTTTGCCCGCGAGGTAAATGGGTCTTGATTGCAATTGAAATACACCCCATGTAATGCCCCATCCTGATAAAAACCGGAACCCTTAAACATGACCCTGAATGACTCCACCCGCGAAAAAATTGAAAACATCCTGGAAAAAGACCGCGTGGTTCTTTTTATGAAAGGCACACGACAGACGCCGATGTGTGGCTTTTCATCGAAGACTGCCGGGCTGCTTGATTCCGTACTGGAAGACTACGCCAGCGTGGACGTATTACAGGATCAGGAGATACGTGAAGGCATCAAGGTCTTTGGTAACTGGCCAACAATTCCACAACTTTACATTGACCGCGAACTGGTGGGTGGCTGCGACATCATCTCGGCCATGTTCAATAATGGTGAATTGCACGAAATGCTGGGATTACCGGTGCCTGACCGCACACCACCTGAGGTGACCATCACCGATAAGGCGGCAGAGAAAATACTCGCAGCCATGGATGCGCACGAAGATATCGGTCTGCATTTTGCCGTGGATGCTGGCTGGCAGTCGCAATTCAACCTGGCGCCGGCCCAGGGCAATGAAATCAAGGTGGAAGCCAATGGCATTACCTTGTTATTTGATCTGGCGTCCGCGCAGCGTGCACGTGGCGCGGTCATAGACTGGGTGGAAAGCGTGCAGGGCGAAGGCCTGACCATCAGCTTGCCCCAGGCACCACAACCGGTACACCAGATGAGCGTCACCGAATTGAAGCAACGTCTGGACGACGTCAGCGTGATACTCATCGACGTACGCGGCAAAGATGAACGTGCGCTCGCATCTGTGGATGCAGCCCGCAGCATGGATGGCGATACCATGCACGAGATTGAGGCCATGCCAAAAGACACGACGCTGGCGTTTATTTGTCATATGGGACAACGTAGCCAGGTCGCCGCAGAACACTTTCGCAAGTTAGGCTTTAGCAATGTCAGCAACGTCGCCGGAGGCATCGATGCCTGGTCACAGCAGATCGATGCATCGGTGCCGCGTTACAAAGGCTCATAACTCAAATTCAGCAACAACCGGGGTGTGGTCTGAGGGGCGCTCCTGACGGCGCGGTTCCTTGTCTATGTAAGCCGCACTGCATACTTTTGCCAGCGCTGACGAGGCCAGGATCAGGTCAATACGCAGACCCCTGTTTCGTCTGAACGCCGCCATACGGTAATCCCACCAGCTCCAGCTTTTCTCAGGCTGTTCAAAAATCCTGAACGTGTCTGTGAGACCCAGTTTTAGCAGGGCCTGCAAAGCAGCTCTTTCCGGCTCGCTGCACAGAATCCGGTCACGCCAGGCATCGGGGTCATAGACATCACTGTCGTGCGGCGCAATATTGAAATCACCCAACACAATGACTCTGTCAAAACGTTGCAATTCTTTCCCGATCCAATGTCTGACCTGCTCCAGCCAGTGCAGTTTGTACGCATACTTGTCGCAACCAACCTCCTTGCCATTAACCACGTACAGATTAATGACACGGATGCCGGCGATGGTCGCTGCCAATATACGTCGTTGAGGGTCATCCAGCCCGTCGATGTCCGTTACTACCTCAGTCGCCGCTTCACGGCTTAATATTGCAACACCGTTATAGGTTTTCTGACCGGAAAACACGCTTTCATAACCCTCCGTTCCTAATGCTTCAACCGGAAAGCGATCATCACTTAGCTTGGTCTCCTGCAAGGCGAGGATATCCGGGCAGGCAGTGCCACACCATGCCAGTACATGGGGAAGACGAACATTCAGCGAATTGACGTTCCATGAAGCGATTTTAAGCAAAATAACCCCCGCAATGGTGAAATTTAGCGTCCTCTGATTGTTGTTAGCGGTCGCCTTGCGCATAATACCACTTCATGACAGCAACCCGATTTTGGATAAAATAAAAATGAAGCCAGGACCCAAGGGCCCCAGCAGGCTCAGGAAGGCAACCCGGAATTCGTTCAGGGGTATACACGATGCGTGGCAACAGGAGCAGGCTTTTCGGTACGATGTCAGTATTTCTCTCGTATTGTTGTGCCTCTCATTCTGGCTGGCACAAACACTCGCTGAATGGCTGATGCTGATCATGCCCCTGATTCTGCTACTCATTACAGAGCTCTTAAACAGCGCGATCGAAAACATCGTGGACAGGATAGGCATGGAGCGGCACACGCTATCAGGCCGGGCCAAGGACATGGGTTCTGCCGCGGTCATGTTCTGTCTGGTGTTAATTGCCATCATATGGCTGGGTATGGCCTGGAACCGATTCTATGCGTAACCAACTTATTGCTTTTATTTCACTGTCTGTGATGATCTTGTTGCTGACGGCTTGTGCGGCATCGGACAAACCCGGTTCAACCGTTTCCGGGTGCAAGCTGACACCACCCACTCAACCGGTTGCCTGTACCATGCAATATGACCCGGTCTGTGGTTGTGATGGTAAGACCTACTCTAATGCGTGTACCGCCAGAAGCGCCGGGGTTGGGCACAGCACAAGCGGTGCCTGCCAAAACAAGGACTCCATGAAATGATGAACACGAGCGTAATACCGCGAACCGTAATGATGGTTTCACTGGCGTGTCTGCTTGCAGCTTGCCCGCAAACCCGGAATAAGCAGGGCCTGCCAAATATCCTGGAAAAATATGAAATCACGGTACGCTGGGCCCAATGGGATGCGGTACTTGATTTCATTGCGCCAGAGTACCTGTCGGAACACCCCGTCAGCCGTCTTGAAATGGATCGCCTGAGGCTATTCAGGGTAACCCAGTACGTGGTCCGTTCATCCATGCCGGTCGATAATGGCAAGGGGCTTGTACAGGAAGTGGAAATCCACATGTTCAACAAAACCCAGGCGCGTGAACGCACCATTTTCCATAAGCAATACTGGAAATTTGATGAGAAACGCAAGACCTGGTTGCTGTACTCCGGGCTGCCGGACCCGACCCGGAGAGATTACTGAATATCACACAAACAGTGGGCAATAAGCGTAAATTTTCCTTCGCTGGCGGCAATAAAACGTAAATCATCCAGCATGTTTTTCAGCCAGGAAGTCGGTAAACGTACCGGCATGCTGACCGATAGATTCAGTTTTGAGATTGCACCCGTCATAAAGTCCGAGAAAAACTCATCCAGCGCCGAGCGCTTCGGTTCAACCCAGTCAAGCTGATAGTTGTCACCCATACCGGCGATGCGCGCGGCGGCTTTGATGGCATCCTGGAAAGTGCCGGTCTTATCCACCAGGTGGTGCTCCATGGCTTGTTGACCGCTCCACACGCGTCCCTGTGCCACGGCGTCAACCTCGGCCAGTGTTTCAATGCCACGTGCCGTTTTAACCAGGTTCAGAAACTGTCTGTATACGCGTTCAGTGCTGGCCTGGAGTATACGCGCCATGGCTGGATCAAGGGGCCGGTCCAGCCTGATTTTACCGGCGATGTCAGTGGTGCCGAAACCATCGGTATGCACACCCATTTTAGCGAGCGTACCGGAAAATGTCGGTAACATACCAAACACGCCAATCGAGCCGGTAATGGTCGCGGGACTGGCCCAGACCTCGTCGGCTGCCATGGCAATCAGGTAGCCACCCGAGGCTGCTACATTGCCCATGGACACGACCACTTTTTTACCAGCCTCGCGGACCTGTTGGATTTCCTGAAGTATGGCCTGGGCCGCATAGGCATCACCACCCGGGCTGTTAACACGTAAAACGAGTGCCGCCACGTCGTCATCGCGGGCGACACGACGTAATTGTTCGGCGGTTGAAATAGAACCGACCCAGCCTACGGGTTGCCGGCCGTTGACAATTTCACCTTCGGCGATCACAACGGCGATGTGTTTTGCAGAGCTGTGACCCACATGTTTCTTGGTCAGATCCAGGTAGTCCTGCATATCAACCGCGCGGTAGCTGTCACCTGCCTGATCGGGAGTGCCACGTCGGGCCAGTTCCTGGCGAGCTTCAGGCGCTGTCATCAGACGATCCACCAGGCCGAGCTCCAGGGCGTATTGTGCAAAATCCCCGTCAACGGCCTTGATCCGGTCAGGCAGATCATTGATGGCAGTCTGCAGCGACTCGAACATTATGCCACGATGTCTGGACACCCCCTCCAGGTATTGTTGCCACAAACTGCCAAGCCAGTATTTTCCTGCTTGCCTCGCCGCTGGCGACATATCATCACGAATAAAGGGTTCCATGGCCGACTTGTATTTGCCCACCCGAAACAGGTTGATTTCCACCGCTAGTTTTTCCAGTCCTTCACGGTAAAAATGTCGATAACTTGAGTAACCGTCTATCCAGATGACGCCATTGGGGTTGAGCCAGATCTCATCGGCCAGAGATGCCAGGTAGTACTGGTTCTGGGTGAAATTTTCCGCCAGACCAATGACAGGTTTACCGGTGGACCTGAAAGCATCAACCGCATTCTCAACATCTTTCAAGGCCGCCAGACCAATGCCCCACATATAGTTGGGATCAATGACAAGTTGGCTAATATCACTGTCACCTGCTGCGCGGTGTATGGCTTCCAGCATATCCCGCAAACGCGTTTCGCTGCGGTCCTGACCGGTCGCCTCCTGCAGGGCGCGATCCAGAGGTGTGGAGGTATATTGCTCAACCACATTGCCGTAAGGGCGTATGACCAGCGTTGTATCCGGTTTCAGCCTGAAGGACTGAGGTGGTTGCAAAACGGCAACATAAAAGGCATAAATCAGCAGTAAAAAAAGCAGGTTAAGGAAAACCTTCCGGCTGGTGTTGATAAAATGCCAGGTGCCAAGTAAAACCCTGCCAGGAAAAGAACGTTCATCGCCCATGGTACAGCCCAAATAATAACTGTGGCTATTGTATGGACAGCGGCCGTCAAGCACAATCCGTCGAAGGTCACGGTCACCAACTGTTTGCCAATCCGACCATCCCATCACCCAATCATGCGCTTAGTTTTATCTCAATAGTTTGTTTCCAAATGATTTTCTTATTTGGCATGAATTCTGCATCTTCAAATGCGTCGCTAACACCTTGAAGGAGCTATCCACCATGGGAACATTTTCACGCATGCGTTACGTCATTGCCGCCAACATCAATTCACTGCTGGAAAAGGCCGAAGATCCGGAGAAACTGCTCAGGGCACTGATCCGTGAGATGGAGGACGCGTCTGAAGACGCCCGTCTCGCCAGTGCTGATCTGCTGGCCGAACAGGCACACCTGGCCCGTATGCAGACCCGCCTTGAGCAGGAAATCGGCGAATGGACTGAACGGGCGGAAAAAGCTGTGCAAACCCGCCGGGATGACCTCGCCCGCACCGCCCTTAAATCAAGGGCAGACCTGGAACAGGCACTACATTCAACCAAACAGGAGTCCAGCAACCTGGATGAGCGTGTCACACAGCTTGGTTTCGATATGGAGACACTGAAAACCAAACTGGCTGAGGCCAAGACGCGGTTGAAGGACATCAGCATACATCATGGTGCCAAACATAAAGGTGGCAAGACCAGTCATCTGCAAGCCCTCTCCCCAACCGAACGAAAAGTGCGCCGAGCCATGGGCCGCTTCGAGCGACTGCAGTCACAGGTCGAGCGTCTTGAAGCACGCGTACGCTCCTATGAACTCGGCGGTGCCGCTGTGAACGTATGGGAAACCACGCAGACCCCGCAAGACCCGGCTATCGAAGCTGAACTGGAAAAAATGAAGCAGCGTATTACAGCCTCATGAGCCGGTGATCGCCGGTGTGTGTAACAACCTGGCACTCTTGATCATGAAACGGGTAAACAACAGAACTGCCCCGAATGACAAGCCGACAATCATACCGATCCACATACCGGCGGGTCCCATCAATTTGTTGAAGGTCAGGTAATAACCCACGCTCAGGCCGAGTATTAAATAAGAGAGTATATTGATAAACATCGGCACCAATGTGTCTTTCAGACCCCTGAGGGCACCGGCCGAGCAAATCTGTATTCCATCGGAGTATTGAAATATAGCTGAATAGAACAACAGGCCCACGGCGATGGAGGTGATGGCCGCATCATCGGTATACATCCCTACAATATAATGTGGCAGGAACAACATCGAAGAAGCGGAAAGGGTTTGTGTGACCAACAGGATGGAAAAACCGATCAGACCCGCATAACGTGCCGCAGCAGGATCACCTCTGCCAATGGCGTTTCCCACCCGCGTGGTCATGGCACTGGCCAGACCCAGGGGTACCATGAACATCAGGGCGGAATAGTTGATCGCGATCAAATGGGCCGACGTCGGCAAGGGTCCCAGACGGGCGATCAACAATGCGGCCGCGACGAACAAACTGCCCTCGACAAATATTCCCATGGCGATCGGCAGGCCAATACGCACCAGCTTCATTATCGCCACCCGTTGTGGCCAGTCCCAGCGGGCGAATAATTCAAAATTTTTAAAATGTGGGTGCCTGCGCACAAACAGAAACATCAACAGCAGTTGTGCCCAGATCACGACCGATGTGGCAATACCAACACCCTGGGCGCCCAGGGCCGGCAAGCCCAGCTTGCCGAACATCAAGATGTAATTGAGCGGTACATTCAGCAACACACCGAGTAGACCAATATACATCGTCGGCCGGGTGTAACCGCTGCCTTCACTAAAAAAGCGCAATAGAAAAACAAGACACATCGCCGGCGCACCCCAGGCCAGAGCGCGCAGATAGACTACAGCGGTCGGTATGATCGAAGCGTCCACCTCTATCCAGCGCATCACGCGCTCACCGTATAGCAACAACAATACAAACGGAACGCCCACCGCCAGTGCGATCCAAAAACCCTGACGGACCGCCTCCCCGGCCTGAGCGCGGTCGGCAGCACCATCCAGGTGTGCAACGACCGGCTGTACAGACATCATCAGGCCGAGTATAAACATCAGCGCGGCCGACCACAGGGCGCCACCGGTGGAAATGGCCGCCAGTGCAATTTCCTTCTGCGGCAATCTGCCGGCCATCAGCGTGTCAACAAAATTCATACTGAAACCAGCGACCAGACCGATCATGACCGGTGCCGCCAGTTGCAGTGTCCTGAAGATTTCGGCAAGGTGGTTCTTATGTGTGCTGGCGTTGGTCATTTGGGACAATCGATGGCAATCGGGCATTGTACACGAGAGCAAATAGAACATGAGTAAAAATCAACTTTCAACACAAAGTGAAGATTCAGATGTGCGGCCCGCTGCCGTGGACCCGGCACTCACGCTGGCCCAAAAAAAACTTGCCGGTTCAGCCTGTTGCTTGAATTGCGGAACACCCCTCAGAGGCCCGTATTGTTACTACTGCGGTCAGCCCGACCGTAATTTTATGCGCTTTTTCCCGGCCCTTTTAAGGGACCTGATGGAGGATTTTCTCGACCTGGACTCGCGTTTCATGCGCACCATCAAACCGCTGTTGTTCAAACCGGGCCGTCTGACACGTGATTTTCTTTCCGGCCGCCGCTTCCGTTATACGCCACCCATGCGTTTGTACATGTTTGCCAGCATTGTATTTTTTCTGCTGGCGGCGTTGCTCTCGGGTAACGCGATCAGTCTCGATAAAAAAAACAGCGTGAAACATGTCATCGCCAGTGATTTCCAGATCAGAACCGGTAGCGCCGTGGAAGACCAGAAGCTCAATGAGGCGCTCGACAAACTTCCCGAAGACAACAAAAAAGTACAAACAGATGACGCCCGGACGCAGACGGAAAACGATGGTGAGGAAGCTGAAAAGCCAATGTTTGATACCGGTGAATTCAGCTTTAATGATAAACCCTGGAACCGGGAGACCAACCCGGTGGACATCCACTGGTTGCCAGACTGGATCAACGACCGCATCAATGACGAAATCGAGCATTCACCGCAAAAGGCGGAACAGATCAACAACAATCCCAACTTGATCGTTGACAAGGTGTTCGACATCTTGCCCGTCACGATGTTTGTGCTGCTGCCGGTCGTGGCGCTGATATTCAAGTTCTGGTACCTGTTTGCAAAACGTTACTACGTCGAACACCTGATATTCTCACTGCACAACCACGCTTTCCTGTTTGTTAGTCTTGTCCTGATCCTGTTGCTCGGTGAGGCGGATGATCTGCTCACCAGTCTTGGATATCAAACAAGTGCAAGTGTCAGTAACTGGCTGGTCACCGTCATCGCTGTCTGGATACCCGTTTACCTGCTGGTTTCACTGCGTGTGGTTTATCGACAGACCTGGCTGCTGACGCTGGGAAAATTCGCCGTAATCGGCTTCAGTTACCTGTTGTTGCTCACCATGGTCACAAGCATCGTGGCCATCGCCAGTTTTGTTTTGTTATGAAACCACCCGTTCAACGTGTGCTGCCGTGCCATGACAGGCGATCATCAATTCGGTGTTCAGGTATATCGCTCACACACATACCGGTACGCCGCACGTAAACCCAGGGCATCGCCACCCACGGGCCGGCCTGGC
>CAZYVH010000011.1:47043-51443 GCA_964650905.1 uncultured Wenzhouxiangellaceae bacterium
ATACCGGTACGCCGCACGTAAACCCAGGGCATCGCCACCCACGGGCCGGCCTGGCCGGGCCGTCTGGTTCCAGGCCCAGGTATCGATGTGCACCCAGTTAATATCGGGATCGACAAAATATTCAAGAAACAACGCAGCGGTAATACAGCCGCCGTAATGGGTGTTGCCGACATTATTGATATCTGCAATTTTACTTTTCAACAAGTCCCGGTAAGGCGGATAAAGCGGCATCGCCCACAAAGGATCCTCTTCGCGTTCACCGGCAACAACCAGTTCGTCAGCAATTTTGACATCATTGCTGAAAACCGGTGGCAGGTCAGTACCCAGCGCCACACGCGCGGCCCCGGTCAGAGTCGCAAAATCGATCACCAGGTCCGGTTGCTGTTCACAAGCACTGGCCAGTGCGTCGGCCAGAACGACACGGCCTTCGGCATCGGTGTTAGCAATTTCGACATGCAGACCTTTGCGCGTGCCGATCACGTCGCCCGGGCGGTAAGCGTTTCCGGACACCGAGTTCTCAACCGCCGGGATGATGACCAGGAGCTGCACCGGTAACTGTGCCTGCATGACCAGTTGTGCCAGGGCCAGTACATGTGCCGCACCACCCATGTCCTTTTTCATCAGACTCATGCCGGAGCCGGTTTTCAGATTCAAGCCACCGGTATCAAAACACACACCCTTGCCAACGAGTGCCAGCAGTGGGTCTTCTGGCTTACCCCATTGCATCTGCAATAAACGCGGTTCACGCGCCGATGCCCTGCCGACGGCGTGAATGGCAGGATAGTTTTCCGTCAAAAGGTCCGCACCTCGAATGACCGTCATGCGGGCGGCATGGTGATCGGCCAGCAACTGCATGGCATCTCCAAGTTGTGCCGGGCCCATATCCTCAGTCGGTGTATTGACCAGGTTACGAACCAGTGCATGGGCTGCCAGCAAACCCTCTGCCTGCCGCGCGATATCATCATCCAGCAGCAGTGACGGCATCACATTTTGCGCTTTGCGGTAAGTTTCGAACCGGTAGCACCCCAGGCCCCAGCCCAAAGCGGCCTGCAGACGCTGCTCACGGTCCCAGTCGGCGACCACGACATAATCACCGGTCGGGAGTTTTTCCGGCAGGGCCGCCAACTGGTACAACCAACCCGTCGGCTGCATACCAAATATATAACCATGCAGGTCACCGTTAGCGTCCGGTATGCTGCACAATTCACCGGCGTGTGCGCTGAAGCCTGACGCCTGCACCCACTTGCGCTGATTCCCCGGTGCATCCTCCAGCCATTGATCGAGACCCGCAGAAGGTACGGGATAAAGAGGTATTCCGTGACCGGAACGGGTAAAACTCATTAATCTATCCTCGCAATGTAGCTTCGATTTTTTCGCCTGATCTGTAAAACAATACCACGCGTGCTACCTTGCAACGATGCTTTGAATTCAGCCAGACTACGAACCTGTTGACGGTTAACACCGGTGATGATGTCACCTTCCTCAAGACCTTCATAGGCCAGACGACTACGTGGGTCGAGTTCATCCAGTAAAACCCCTGTGTAATTTTTTTGTTTCAAGCGCACATTCAACTCGCTGAACCTGGCACCCTCGAAGCGCTTGTCCAGGTCACCGCCCTCCAGTTTGGGCAGCGCCTTGATGACCAGACTGGCCTGCCTGGTTTTTCCTTCCCGGACATATTGCACCTGCAAACTCTCACCCAGTGCAAGCTGGCCCTCCGAGTTGTAGAAGTCCTGGGCATTCTGGATGGTGTGCCCATCAATACTGGCCAACACGTCACCGGGCGCCAGGCCGGCTTCATCGGCAGCTGATCCTGCGGTCACTTCTGCCACCAGTGCGCCCTGACTGGATTCCATTGCAAAGGCCCCGGCGAGATCCGCAGTCAAATCCTGTACGAATAAACCGAGAGTACCCCGGCGTACTTCACCAAAACGGATCAACTGGTCCATCACGTAACGCGCCATACGCGAGGGGATGGCGAAACCAATACCGACATTACCACCGCTGGGTGTAAATATTGCACTGTTGATGCCGACCAGTTCACCACGCAGATTGATCAATGCACCACCCGAATTACCCGGGTTGATGGATGCATCGGTCTGGATAAAGTTCTGGTATTCCAGACCACGCAGACCGGTACGCCCCAGGGCGCTGACTATACCGGAAGTGACCGTCTGACCGAGTCCAAATGGGTTGCCGACTGCAACCACAAAGTCGCCCACCTGCAAACGGTCAGAGTCTGCCAGTGGCAAGGCCCTGAGGTCTTTCGCAGGAATCTGGATCACCGCCAGGTCAGAGTCCGGGTCGGTGCCTATGAGTTTTGCCTCGAGGCTGCGACCATCCTTCAAACCGACAGCAATTTCATCGGCACGTGCAATAACATGGTTATTGGTCAGCACATAGCCTTTCTCCGCGTCAACGACCACGCCTGAACCCAGGCTTTGTGAAACCCTTTCCCGGGGTGTGTCGGGCACGTTAAAAAAACGCCGGAATATTGGATCGTCCAGCAACGGACTGCGCACGCGCACACGGGTTTGTGTGTAAACATTGACCACTGAGGGTGTAACTTCTCTTAATACCGGCGCCAGTGATGGCAATGTTTCACCATCAATGGCCAGGGGCAAAGCAGCGTTTACAAGCCCTGCACCCGACAACAGGGCAAGGGTAATCAATGTACGGCGGAAGGTCGTTTTCACATGTGGCTCCCAGGTGATTTCATGCGCTTGAGACAACGTGTTTCCCATAGTGGTTCAGGCAGTTTAAGGCTACCAGTGTAAGGAATTATTCAGCACGCAAAAAAATTCGCTTGCGATTGTATTTAAAACAAGTTATACAGCTTGTAAATGGATTTACAGCAAAGAGTATTACGCACCGATGTATCCGGTATGCCGCTGGAGTGGATCGGATACCAGGACGCGGTCAGGCTGATTACGCTGGACCAGGTGCGTTATGCACTCGGTGAAACGCTCTATAAAATCCACGGCGGCACCAACGCCCTTTCAGGTGACCAAAGTGTAGTCCGGGTCAATGCCATCATTGCTACCGCCGGCCAGCATCCGCACAAGCATCTGTTTGCAGAAAACTACATCCCCCCACTGAGCAACAAAGCCTTGTTTCGTCGTGATCAGAACCTGTGTCTTTACTGTGGTGAGCAATTTCCGCATTTTATGCTTTCCCGGGACCATGTCAAACCACTGAGCCAGGGCGGGCTCGATCGCTGGGTAAATGTTGTCACTGCCTGCAAACGCTGCAACAACCACAAGGCCGGTTATACGCCTGAGCAGGCGGGTATGCAGTTACTCGCCATTCCTTTTTCTCCCACCCACGCCGAATATGTCTATTTGCAGGGCCGGCAAATCCTGACCGATCAGATGGAGTTCTTGTTGGCACATTTCCCGCGCAACAGCATCCTGCGCAAAAGGGTTGAACAGGGTCAGTCACTGCTGGTTTGAAATGTGAGTCTTGATCCTGTTTACCTCATCGATGCCAGCATCTATATATTCCGCGCCTGGTTCTCAATCTCTGACGAATTTGCCAACACACGCGGTGAACCGACCAACGCTGTGTATGGTTTTACCGGTTTTTTGTGCAGCCTCATCGAACAGACCAATGCCCGCCACATCGGTGTTGCTTTTGACGAGTCGCTCAGCAGCAGTTACCGCAATGAAATCTACCCGCCGTACAAAGCCAACCGTGACCCGGCGCCGATTGAGCTGAAACGCCAGTTCAAGTGGGCCCGGGGTGTGGCGGAGTCGATGGGGTTGAGTTGTTTTGCCGATGACCGCTATGAAGCCGACGATCTGATCGGTACGCTGGCTGTCCACTGGCGCGAACGTGGCCACCCGGTCTGTGTCGTCACCAGCGACAAGGACCTTGCCCAATTGATAAACAAACACGATACATGGTGGGATTTCAGCCGTAACCAGAAACTCGGTCACGCCAAAATCAAGGAGAAGTTCGGCGTCTACCCGGAGCAAATCTCAGATTACCTGGCCCTGACCGGTGATGCGGTCGACAACATACCCGGTGTGCCTGGTGTGGGCCCGAAATCAGCCGCGGCCCTGCTGAATCATTTTGATGACCTGGACACGCTGTGGGAACGACTGGATGAGGTACCCTACCTGCGTGTGCGTGGAGCCAAATCACTGCACCGGAAACTGGCCGATAACCGGGCGGCGGCTGAACTGGCACAGCGCCTGACGGTGATTGAAACCGGTGTTCAATCCGCGTTGGACAATCCTGCTATTGAGCGTGGCGAACTGGACGAAGCACGTCTCAACCGTCTGTTCGATGAAATGGACCTGGGCCAGATGCTCAGGCGGCGTTGTTTGCTAACTGTTTAGCGGGCTATCCTTTAGTTTTCTTCGCCTGTTGTTGCAGAAATTTCTGTAGGTTCGGCG
>CAZYVH010000012.1:0-10089 GCA_964650905.1 uncultured Wenzhouxiangellaceae bacterium
TGGGGGAAGATATGGAGACCAGGCCAAAGAGATTGACAAGCAATGTCCTGCTACTGGCAATGAGCCTGCTGGTTAATGCAGCCTATGCCGACAGCTCAAAATTATCGGATGTTGGTGCATATCCGGCCTTGTATCAGAAATATGAACTGCCGGAATATCCCGCAGCAACGCTGATTGATACCGGGCGAGTCGCCGACAATCTGGAAGACGGGATCAGCCTCAGGCTGACAACACCCGATGCTGTGCAGGTTGTGGGTGCATTTTATGCCGCTGCTTTCAATACACTCAGGGGTTGGACGTTTTCGCCACCGAAATTCTCCAATGACATGCTCTACGGAGCAACTGCCGGCAACGATGTTGAAGGCCTCAGATACCAGCTAATAGTCACCCGAATGCCGGATCATACGCAGATCAGCATTTCCTTTCTGAAACCCTGAGGTGGTTCACTGCCAGTCAGCATGAGAAGGACAATTGCTGAACCCCGGTACCTGTCGACAGCACTCAGCGGGATTGCCAGGCGCACTCTGGTCCATGTGGGAGATGTCAATCACGCGTTGTCTGCAGATGTCTGAAGCTCCCCAAAACGTCGTTTAGTGGAAAATAATATGCGGGTTAAGACATAAACTTGATATTGAACGTGATTTATTTGTTGAACAGATACAGATAAAGGAAGCGATGCGCGGCATCGACCGGTTTTTGACGAGGGATTGAGTATGTACAAATTGCTACTGTGGGTGTTTTCGTTGACTGCTATTGCCTCGCCAGTGCTTGCTCAAGCGCAAACCCCGGCGCAAACCCCGGCGCAGGCCCCGGATCAGGCTGTCGTGAACATCGACCGCGATCGCATCACGGTGTCCGGGGTTTCCGCCGGCGCCCAGATGACGCAGCAGTTGCACATTGCCTATCCCGATGTGTTTTCCGGTGCGGCCCTGCTGGCGGGTGGGCCTTTCGGCTGTGCCCAGGGCTCACTGGGCATCGCCATGAGCCGTTGTATGGGGAAGGTTGAGGGTGAATTGCCACTGCAACAGTTTGCCGATGAAATCCGCCAGGCCGCACGCCAAGGCCGGGTGGGTGACCCAGACCTGCTCAGGGATGACCGTGTCTGGATATTTCATGGCAGCCTGGACCAGACCGTTGCCGCCGGTCTGAGCGCAGCAACCGTGGCGCTCTATGGCCGGTTCATGCCGGCCGAAAATATCCGCTATGTGAGTACGATAGAAGCGGCACACAACTTCCCAACACGTGATCAGGGCAATGACTGCCGCGTATCCAAAGCGCCTTTTATCGGTGACTGTAACTACGACGCTGCCGGGGAATTACTGCAGTATCTTTATGGTGAACTGTCAAGCCCGCCAGCGGCAGTTACAGCGGCGGAGTTGACCGAGACGAACCTGCCGGGGGCGGCCGGGGCGGGCCTGAACGACATCGCATACCTGTATGTTCCACCTGCGTGTAAGGATTCGGTGCAGCCCTGCAAAACGCACCTGGTATTGCACGGCTGTGCCCAGTCCAGTACGCAGATCGGCACCGGGTTTATCGAACAGAGCGGCTACCTGCCCTGGGCGGCCGCCAACGATATCGTGCTGGCGTTTCCCCAGGTCTCGCCGGCGCTGGCCAACCCCTACGCCTGCTGGGACTGGTGGGGTTACACCGGTTCCTCATACCGCTGGCGGGATGGCAAGCAGATGAAGATACTTACCGACTGGCTGCTGGCCCTGGTGGGCCGCTGAGGATTTCCCATGCAGGTGTTATAACCGGCGCAACTGGATCGGTTTGGCAATGCGAACAACTCGGTCATCGGTGATGATAACCGCAGCTTGAACACACGCATACCGCGTTGACAACAAGCATGGCAGCTCACGGTTTCGCTGGCTTAAAGCCCCGGCCAGCGTTGAGCTTACCCGGCTAACCCACATCATTGCTCATCGGGTTGCCCGCTACCTGGAACGTTAGTGCCGCTACATCGCAAGACCAGCGGTATCCACCCAACGCCTGTCAGTGACCCCGGATCAGGTCCGGGGCAGGATCATCGCCAGCATAGAAGATCCTTCTGTGATCAGCAAGATATTGGCTCACCTGGATGAGAAAGCAGCACCGTCTGCAACAGGCCTGTTGCCGGAATGCCGGGCGACTCCGGCAACGGGATTGTTTGACTGAGAGAATATGCCCGGCCAGACACCAGTTTGCTGATCCTGACCAGGGAACGGCAGGTTTTTTTTCGCCCCGGGCGCAGGAATTGGCGTGAAATACAGTTGTATCCGGGTAATGTTCAGTCCTGAATGCTCAAGCAGGATCAAATTGTGCGGCGACCTGGCTGAAAACCCGATTTGAATAGCCGTTCAATACTCTGAGGTTTCGCGCTGGCTAAATGGCGTTTAAACCACTTATACTCTAGACTAATACTGACGGGTAATTTTTTTAAAGCTCGATAGGAGGTAAAAATGTGTCGGTGTTTTTCTATGAAAACTTATCGGGGATTTGCGCTGTTGGCTGTTGCGGTCTTCCTGCAAACCGGCCAGGCTGCTGAAAAAGAGAGAAGTGGGGAAATTGTCTATCAGAAAGTTTGCCAATACTGCCATGAAATAGGTGTTGGTCCAAAGATAAGGTCGCGCCAGTTACCCACGGTCTATACAACGCATGTCGTACGTAATGGTTTTCGAGCAATGCCTGCTTTTCGACCCACAGAAATAAGCAATCAGGAGCTGGAGCGCGTTGCCGCCTTTATTGGGCGCAACAATGGGGGTGCCCAGTGAAGACTGTACCCGGACGCCGCCAATTTCTGAAAAATATGACCGCTCTGGGGGTGGGAATCTATGTAATGCCCTTCGCGAGTGCTGCACAAAACAAGCGTCCGCTGACCGTGCTCTTTTCCCATAAGGTGCGAAACCCCGGGTTTTTAAAGGGGGTTGCGCATAGTTCATCCATTGCAGTGACGCCAGTCTCTGTGTTTAAGCCGCAACATTGGGAGCATTTCATCCAGAAGCATAGTGGCCAGCATCTTATTGGCCTGATGGATAACGCCAGTTATGCCGTGTTTGAAGCGGTGTTGGCCGACCAGGGCGCCCGGTTTTTGGTAACTGGACACCATGCGAGGGGGCATCAATTTATTACCCTGCCCGAAACGGCTGGAATAGCAGCCACATTGGATACGTGCCTGTCGACAACGCAGGCAGGCTATCAACTGGAGGAAATATGTCGCGGCGTGCCAGAAGTAATGTTGGCTGTACCAACCGCCGGTACTTATCGGGGAAAATCTGACTGGGCGTCGGTGACCGGGGCTTGTTATGCACGGATTGCGAATGGCGATTGGTCTGCAGGACTGCCTGGAAGCTTCAGTCGCAGCGGGTCAAAATCCATCGCAGCACAGGATGCAGTAGTGTCCTTCGTCGTAAAAGTATAATCAACTGAACTTCAGTGAAATACATGAATAAACCAACCGTCCTTGAACCGGGAAACAGAAGATGACCATGAACACCGAATTTACACTGCTGCCAGAGGGCGTAAGTAAAGATGCATTCAAAAGCGCGATTAACGAATTTCGTGCAGTCCTGGGGCATGACTCAGTGCTTGTAAACCCTGAGAGTTTAACTTCCTACTCCAAAATCATGCTTCCTGTACCGGATGAAGCCCATAAACCATCGGGGGCGTTGATTCCACACTCGGTGGAAGAAGTACAAAGAATCCTCGCGATCTGTAACAAATACCGTGTACCGGTATGGCCTGTTTCAACCGGTAAGAATTTGGGCTACGGCTCCGCCGCACCTGCAACGCCAGGGCAAATGGTTTTGGATTTGCGCCGAATGAACCGTATTCTCGATGTGGATGCGGAGCTGTGCACTGCATTGGTGGAGCCAGGTGTCACTTACCAACAATTGCATGACTATATCAGTGAGCATAATTTGCCCCTCTGGTTGTCCTGCCCTGCACCTTCTGCTATCGCGAGTCCGCTGGGGAATACCGTGGATCGAGGTGTCGGGTATACGCCCTATGGCGAGCATTTTTTGTTTTCCTGCGGTATGGAAGTGGTGATGGCCGACGGGCAGGTACTCAAGACCGGTATGGGTTCTATTCCAAATTCCAATACCTGGCAGGTATTCAAGTGGGGCTATGGCCCTTACCTGGATGGCATCTTCACCCAATCGAACATGGGTGTGGTCACCAAACTCGGGCTGTGGTTAATGCCTGCCCCCCCAGCGTTTAAACCTTTTATGGTTAAATTTCAGGATGATGCGGATATTGTCAAAATCGTGGAAACCATCCGGCCACTACGCATTGCCCAGGTTATCCCTAACGCGGTGGTGATAGCGCATGCTCTTTGGGAAGCGGCTTCAACTGTTGTTCGCAAGGACTACTACACAGGCGACGGTTCAATTTCTGACGGCGCCATAACACAAATTCGCCAGGAGCAAAATTTGGGAGCATGGTCAATTTATGCTGGTTTGTATGGATTACCAGAACAAGTCGAATTGAATTGGAAATTAGTATCCCAGGCATTTAAGGCGATTGGTGGCGAGGTGCTGACCGAGGCTGAATTGGGCGATAACCCCGTGTTCCAATATCGAGCCGCGCTAATGCGTGGCGACATGACACTGAAAGAGTTTGGCTTATACAATTGGCGTGGTGGCGGTGGTTCAAGCTGGTTCTCGCCGGTATCACAGGCACGCGGGGCGGAGACCCTGAAACAAATGAAGTTGGCACAGAGTATTCTCGACGAATTCGGGTTTGATTATGTGGCTGAATTTATCGTGGGTTGGCGCGATATGCATCATATTATCGATCTGTTGTTTGATCGAACTGACCCCGCTGAACGTGATAGGGCCAATACCTGTTTTGACAAGTTGCTGACGGAATTCACAAAACAGGGATATGGCACTTATCGGACCAATACGGCCTATATGAAGAAAGTGGCGGCAACATACGGTCCGGTCAAGCAGGATGTGAATCAGAAGATCAAGCGCGCTCTTGATCCGAACGGTATTATTGCGCCCGGCAAATCGGGTATTTATATCGGCTAGCCATTTGGGAGCGGCAGCTAAATGAGCGAATATCAACTTTTCATCAATGGTGAATATACCCCGGCAGTATCCGGTAAAACCGCTGACAGTCTTAATCCGGCTACCGGCGAGATTTTTGCTGTCGTCCATCAAGCGGGAGTGGTTGATGCTCAGAAGGCTTTAGAGGCGGCTCAGGCGGCTTTTATGGTCTGGAGTCAGGAATCGGCAGCAGCCCGCGAAGCGGTGCTGATGAAAGCTGCTGATGTGATGGCATCCAGACAGCAGGAGTTGATGGATTTACTGATCGACGAAGCGGGCTCCACCATGCTCAAGGCAGGCTATGAAGCGAGTCATACACCTGATTTTGTCCGTGCCATGGCGGGTGAGGCGAGACGGGTGACGGGTGAAACCTTTGAATCCAATTTGCCTGGTGTATTCTCGTACAGCATTCGTCAACCGCTCGGTGTGGTGGTGGCGATCTCACCCTTTAATTTTCCGCTGTTGCTGGCGATGCGCAAAATCGGTTGGGCTTTGGCGGCGGGTAATTCAGTGATTCTCAAACCCTCGGAAGTGACGCCGGTGGTTGGCTTGAAACTGGCTGAAATTTTTCATGAAGCCGGCTTGCCGCCTGGTGTTCTAAACGTCATTCCGTCAACGGGCGGTGATTTGGGCAATACACTCATTGCTGACAAACGCGTTAAGTTGGTCACCTTTACCGGCTCCAGTAAAGTGGGCGCGCTGATTGCAGTGGAGGCGGCCAAAAATTACACCAAATGCGTGCTGGAACTGGGGGGCAAAAACCCACTGATCGTATTGGATGATGCCGATCTCGATTATGCGGTCAATACGGCGACCTTCAGTAATTTCTTTCATCAGGGCCAGGTTTGCATGACGGCCTCAAGGGTCATAGCAGAGCAGGGGATTTACGACCGGTTCTGTGAAAAATTTGCCGCAAAGGTATCCACTCTAAAGGTGGGCAACCCACGCGATCCAGGGGTTCTTGTCGGGCCGCTGATTCGACCGGCGCAACCGGAATTTGTTAAGGAGCAGTTGGACCGGGCCGTTGGAGAAGGAGCACGAGTGCTCACGGGTGGCAGCTTTGTAGACAGTTTCTTTCAGCCTACCGTATTGGCCGATGTTACCCAGCAAATGAGTATCTTCAGAACGGAATGCTTTGCGCCTGTCGCTTCGGTCATCAAGGCAACTGACCATGAAAATGCCCTGGCAATCGCCAATGACAGTGATTATGGCTTGAGTTCGGCAGTGGTCACCAACGATTTGCAAAAAGCCATGTTTATCTCCAGAGGTATCGAATCCGGCATGTGCCACATTAACGGGCCGACCATCCGTGACGAAGCTGTGGTCCCCTTTGGGGGTGTCAAAAATTCCGGCCTGGGCAGAGAAGGGGGCCGTTATGCCATGCAAGAAGTGACGGAAGTGAAGTGGGTGACGATACAGCAGGGTCAGCAGCAATACCCCTTCTGAACTTTCGTTACACTTCTAGGAGCCTGTCCGCCAGGGTTTTATCAGATGTTAAGCGACACCGCATCTTCCTCCAGAAACGACCATAAAGAAAAAAGCCCTCGGTCCCGACCTGTTCTGCGTAGGACATTGCGCCCTCGGTATCGCCTGATTGCGCCATGAGCAATACCGCAGATGTGGCAACAGTTGGGTATCCCCTGGGCCCGGCGTACCCGTGCACGATTGGCGCTGTTATTGCGGCCAGTTGATCAGGAACCGTCGCAATGCCTATGGTCTGGCCGCGAAGATGGACCTGATCAGCGGCAGGATCAGTGCGCACAAGGATGGCTTTGGCTTTGTGATTCCTGATGAAGGGCAGGATGATCTGTATCTCTCGCTGCGCCAGATGCGTTCGGTGACGAACGGTGACCGGGTGCTGGCCAGCGTGGTTGGTATTGACCGGCGCGGCCCTGCTGGCGGGTGGCCCGTTCGGCTTGGGACTGGTGGGGTTACACCGGTTCCTCATACCGTTGGCGGGACGGCAAGCAGATGAAAGTACTTACCGACTGGCTGCTGGCCCTGGCGGGTCGCTAAAAATCCCACCTGGCCCCCAATGTACCAAAGAGGCCCTGGGTTTTTTCTTTGCGTGTTACTGTTATTTCGCGTGTGCTCCATTCATTTCCGATTTCCATTTCAATATGCAGCCGTTTGTGCCAGCGATAATCCAGTCGGCCCGAAGCGCGGTAAGTCCATTTTGTCAGGCCTGTTAGAACATTTTCACGATAATCTGCACGCAGTCTTGGATTGAATCTGAAATTGTTTCTGAATGGATAACGGGCATCGTATCTCAGCGTGGTTCTGGTGCTGGTATTCCCATCAAAATATCTGACTGAGAAAATATGGGTATCATTGTCAATCAATAATCCACTTCCGATTAACTGCAGGTCGTAACCATATTCTTTGCCGGTACCCGGAAATGCTTCCACACCAGCCGAAGCCCTGGTGCCGTCTATTTCGGTCATTGAGACATTGCCATAGACTTGAAACTTTTCACTTATGGGATGTGTGATTCCAAAATTGACCAGGGTTGCATCGGCGGTTCTGTCCTGTGCAATTTGGCGTATCTCATCTTCAGTGTAAATTTCCTCGAGTTGGGACAGGTTGTCCACACCTTGTCCCGCTAAAGCGCTTTGCAGTGTTAGCACAGGACTGTTTCTTCTGTCCAGGGTCAGGGTGAAAGTGGTTTTGTGTGAGTTGGTCCAGTTACCAATCAGGAGAAAAGTATTCAGGTCGTTGAATTCAATGTCATAGTCTATCAGCGTGAAAAGCGAGCGATTTGCACGGAAATAACGTGCCTCACCACCGACGGATCTCCTGTCCAGTAAATGGTGGTTTCTCTGTTCCACTATGAATGTATTAAATTCCCAGCTTCCGTTGTAGGGGCCAAAATCCACATTGGTTCCATAAAAATAACGGCCTGTCTGTACAAACGCGTCAGTGCTTCTTTGAACAGGAAATCCGGCTACCAGATTGAAGGTCACAGTCTCGGAAACCGGCAGGCCAATTTGCGCTCCATCAAAACGGCCGAGTACACCACCTGAACTGTCGGACTGCCGCCCTACACGAAGTTCACGGCCCGAGTCTTTGTGTTTTGCATCCAGGTACATTTGGCTCAGCCGTTTTTTATCACCGGAGCCATTACTGCTCAGATCACTGATATAGCCACCTGAAAACCGCGTCCGGATGTCCCAGTCATCAGTCTGCAACCGGGCCGTCAGGTCGAGATTTGACGTAAGTGATGATTCGAGGAGTATATCTTTTTCGGTAGGGTTAAAGACATCGGTTGGATCATCCTCCTGCACGGCCAGATCAAAGTAACGGTAGTACTGTGAGAACCCTCCGTATATGAGCCATTTATTCGTTTTTTCTTTTTCAACGACCTTGGCAGTGACGACTCTTTTGGACTCGAGGGGTTCTTCTGCCTGTGTAAGCAATCCGGCCACACGTTGATTAACTCTGATAGCGTCTTCACCTTCTGGAAATTTTTCAAGGTACTGTTTATAGATAGCCATCGCATGGGCCATCTGGCCCTTTTTCTCACGCGCCACACCCAGGTATTCCAAAGCCTGTTTTGCGAAAATCGAGTTTTCATTCTGCAGAATTTTGGTATAAATTCCTACGGCGCGATTGTATTCGCCTGTTGCCAGTGCCCGTCTCGCTTCTTCCATCATGAGGGCTTCTTCCTGACTTTTGGCAGACTCTGTTTCCACCTTAACTGCTTCCGGCATTTCCAAAAGGTTTGCAGGCGGCACTTCTCCGGTTTCAGCAACCGCGGACTCAGGCAGAAGCAGATCAGTTTTGATGACAAGACTCCGGGAGTCGGGTCCATTGAGGACAGAATAATTTGCGGGATTTCGAAATGTGATTTCCAGTATACCTTGCTTGACTGAATTTGTTCTCCAGCGTATCGACTCGTATATCTGGCCATAACCCGACTGGTTAATCCCCAGCCACTCATCCCGTCCAATTTCGCCGGGATCTTCCAGATCTGCTGCCGACAGGGTCTGGACCCTGATGGTCAGCAAGTCGCCCTGCTCTGGTGGTGCGTAGTTTTGAATAGTCACCGGAACGTTGAAATATACCGTTACCAGGGTCCCGTCTGACATGGGAACGATTTCTGCATGATCGACCAGAGAAGACACCGCCATCGCAACCTGGCTTGCGAGTCCAAGAAGAATCAAAGCCAAAAGCCTTGCAGTTGCATTCCATTTCACACATTTCATATTCAGCCCCTCCCGGTTCGCTGAAAAAAAGTCAAAACTCACATTGAACCAATGCTAGAAGTCGCCATCGTTCGCGTTGTGTTCGTGGTTGCGGTACTTTTTGACCGTTGTGAACGATGAGTCTGTGTATTCATGACAGCTTCCTGAGCAGTCCCTGAGTTCACTGACTGTGTACGGTATTTTCGGTTTATCTGACTTGTCGTGTTCGTCGGGTTCAAAGTCACCTGCGTGACAACCGGCACAATCCGGCTTATAGGAAGGGTATTTCCAAACATTGGATTCAGAATTTGAAACATGACACCCGTTGCAATCAGACGATCCACGGTGTCCACCCGGGAAGTTGGAAGATGTATGGGAAAATGTATCCGGTGTCCATGAGGTTGTACGGTGGCATTCATCACATTGCCGGGATGTAATGAAATGGCCGGATGGTTTACCAACGGCCTGTGTGTCGTCGTGGCAGTTGCTACACGATCCTGTCACGTTGGCATGATCAAAATTAGCGCCGGACCAACCATTGGTGGTGTGGCAGTCGTCACAGGTATTACTGGACTGGATATGATCGCTCGGCTTACCGGGTGCGGTGCTGCCGTTGTGGCAACTCGAGCAAGTACCGATCACAGCAGTGTGATCAACATGACTCACTGAAGACCATGACAGCGTATTATGGCAATCGTCGCAGGTATTGGTGGTGTTGATGTGGTTGCCGGATTTGCCTTCTGCGGTGGTGCCGTTATGACAACCCGAGCAAGTTCCCGTCACGCCGCTGTGGTCGAACACCGCACCGGACCATCCGTTGGTGGTGTGGCAGTCGTCACAGCTGTTGTTGGACTGGATATGATCAGCCGGCT
>CAZYVH010000012.1:10189-10535 GCA_964650905.1 uncultured Wenzhouxiangellaceae bacterium
GGTTTGCCGATGGCGGTGGTGTCGTTGTGACAGCTTGCACAGCTACCGGTGACGGTGGAGTGGTCGACCTGGCTGACGGAACCGAAGGTGCTGGTGGTGTGACAGTCGTCACAGGCACCGTTGGTTTTGATGTGGTCAGCGGGTTTGCCGATGGCGGTGGTGTCGTTGTGACAGCTTGCACAGCTACCGGTGACGGCGCTGTGATCGACCTGGCTGACGGAACTGAAACTGTTGGTGGAGTGGCAGTCGTCACAGGCGCCAGTGGTTTTGATGTGGTCAGTGGATTTACCGACGGCGGTGGTTCCGTCATGACAACTGAGACAGGTGCCATTGACCTCGGCGTGAT
>CAZYVH010000012.1:10635-35131 GCA_964650905.1 uncultured Wenzhouxiangellaceae bacterium
CGACCAGGCTGACGCTGCTGAAATCACTGGTGTTGTGGCAGGCTTCGCAGTTGTTGCTGGCCTGGACATGGTCCTGTGAGGTACCCGTTGCGGTGGTTCCGTCATGACAACTGACACAGGTGCCATTGACCTCGGCGTGATCGACCAGGCTGACGCTGCTGAAATCACTGGTGTTGTGGCAGGCTTCGCAGTTGTTACTGCTGTTGAAATGCTCTGCCGATTTACCAATGATGTTGACGCCATCGTGGCAACTGGAACAATCACCCAGGTCGCCAGTGTGTTCAAAAACCGCTCCACTCCAGCTGTTGGTGTTGTGACAGTTGCCGCAATTATTGCTGGCCTGGATATGAAGAACCGATTTACCTGTCGCTGTATCCCCGTCATGACACGTTGAACAGGAGCCGATCACCGTTTCATGATCAACTATAGGTACAGGTGCCCAGCCGTTTTGCGAATGACAACTTTCGCATTGATCAGTGGTATTGATGTGATTGCCGGTTTTGGATGAGGCAGCGATAACCCCTGTATCCGAGTGGCAAACACCACACTTCCGGGGAGTGCCTTTGAACACGCCTCCCACGTGGCAACTTTGACAGTTCACTGACTGGTGCACACCCTTCAACGTAAAGCCGGTATTGAGGTGATCAAAACCCGGTACTTGAGCATGAGCGAGAGACAAACCAGTCAAAAACAGTACAGCAGCGCAAATATGCATGCCGCCGGTCACGAGAAGGCAAACTCTACAGTTCTTCAGACCTCTCATTGGAGAGTCAACTTTTGCAGGTTATTAAATCGATCAGTGGTATGACAGCGATCGCAATCAATTCCAAAATCACCATCGTGCATCTCATCCTCCCGATGACAGAAAACACAGTCCGAGTTCAGACGTGCGAACTTTTCAGCAGGCTCAGTATGGCAGCTGCTGCAACTCAGTCGCTGGTGGGCGTTCTCAAGCACGAAATCGGTCTGAGAATTGTGATTAAATCGCCACAGCTTCCAGTCTTTGGGGTTATGGCATTGATGACACTGATCACCCAGGGCCCCTTTGTGCTCGTCTTGTGTCTCATGGCATTCTACACACCGGTGAGTGGTCTCTTTGAATGATCTGTCAATGTGGCACGCTTCACAGGCAACAGACGCGTGCATACCGATCAGAGGGAATGCCGTCAGGTCATGTGCAAAGACGATGTTATCAGCCCAGCCCTGAGCCTCGTGACAGCGTTCACACTGTTCGCCCAGTAGAGATTCATGGATGTCATCCATTGCGTGGCAGGAATGACAGTCTGACTTGAGTTTTTCCTCGTAGACGGGACCTTTATGACAGGCACCGCAGTTAACATCTGCGTGCTTCCCGAGCAACGGGAAATCCGTATCGTGATTATGGTCAAATGTTATTTTCGCCCAGCCGCGCTCAGAATGGCAGTTTGCACATTCACGGCCGTTTTTACCCTGGTGCTCATCGTCACCCAGGTGACAATCAATACAAGTGGTGCCAGGCAGTTCTTCAACACGTCCCGGTTGGTGGCACGCCTGGCATGGCACTTTCTCATGACTGGCCAGCAACTTGAAGTCCGTATCAAGATCATGATCAAAACTGGTCGACCCCCATCCGGTCACGGTGTGACAACGATCACACTCTTCCCCATATGTGCCGGCATGAACGTCACTGAGTGCATGACATGAAATGCAAGTCGCAGCGATATCCTTATACCGCTCACCAGGGTGGCAGGCTGCGCAGGGAACGTTTTTGTGTTCGCCTTTGAGTTGGAAGTTTGTTTTATCGTGCTCGAAAGTAGTTTTGGCCCATGAACCGGGGGAATGACAATCATCACAGGAGCTGCCCAGTTGCTTCCTGTGGCGGTCATCGGGCTCATGGCAGTCATAACAGTTAACCTTGGCTTCCCGGTATTTCGATCCTGGCTTGTGACAGCTTGAGCAGGCGGTTTTCTGATGCCTGCCCAGCAGAGGAAAATCAGTCAATTCATGCTCAAAACTCTCTTTATTGAGGCCGACGATATCTGCAACCCGGCCCAGGTGTTCTGTATGGCATTGAGTGCAATTGGTGCCACCCGTCAACCTGCCGTGGAATCCTTTGTGCCCATCGAGGTCGGTTGCGACTTCTTCATGGCAATCAAAACACAGGCCTACCTGAGCTCTCTTATCAAAAGAGCTGTGACACTTCGAACACTCGCTCCTAAGGTCCTCATGTGCTTTGACAAGCGGACCGGGCATCAGCAATGTCCTTAAACCCGGTGTTTGGGCAAAAGCAGTATTCATTAGCAATAAAGAACCCATCAATGCTGCCTTGATATCCATTGCTCCCAGTTTCCTTCTTCAGTACAAATGCACGACATAAACATGTACCAAACCGGTGGCGATCAACATGAAAAAAATGGGCAGGTGGAACAGGTGCCAAAGCGAAAACAACTGTTCGTAGAAACCAAAGTTAGCTGTCTTACGTATGATTGCCAGATAGACCGCGATGTGGTCGCGTACCTGCCTGAAGCACTGATTGATTTCTTTGCGGGATAAGCGGGACTGAGCCAGGCTCCTTTTTTTGTCTGAGACCAACTGCAGGCGTAATACCCAATACAAATACCGGGTTTTGAACCACAGGGAAACGACCCTTAATAAATCCCCACAAAACCCACGCGGCTCTAAAGCCAATCGCTGGTAAGCGTCAAGTTTCTCGAATATTAATGGATTGACCAGTAATTGGTCCTCGCTCCGGTGGTCGCTGATTAGCCGGGAGGCTCGCAACATGCGGGTGCTCAGTTCATTCAGCGTGACTTTGTGGCCGTACAGGCCGAAGTGAATCCTGGTATACAGAAACCGGCCTACGAGGCCACTGAGTGCCATTACAATCATGGAAACCAGGGCCACATTGCTGTTGGTGGAACCCAGTGAGAAATTACAGTGATACAGAACGCAGATGGGACCGACAACTCCGAGAATCATATGGATTTGAAACCATCGTCTCAATGATATCAGCCGGGAACCAAAAACAACCCGCTTACGCAATGGGTATAGCAGCAACAGCAACATAAAAGAACCACCGATAATACCCAGGGCGTAGCCCAGGCCGCTTTCAGGGGTCAGGAAATATTCGTCCCGGATGCTGTATCCGAAATACAATGCCAGCAAGGAAACCAGAGTAAACAAAGGAACAGAAATGCCCATAGCAGGCTTTTCCTTCGGGATATTCATTGCGCGGCTACCCTTTATCTGATGACGTAATTCACCAAATGCTTCATATGCAGAGCCATATCCTGTGGCAATAGGCACATCGGTTGCCGTTGAGTGACTATTCACTCTTTAAACCGCTTTTTGACTTCAAATTCCCTAACATAAGCTCATCCTTTTGCTGTCTGATGGGGAAACGACTAAATTTGTGATCAATCACCCGTCACCTCAATATCATAACCCATATTCAATTTACTGTTGTAAATGTTACACGTTAATAATTAAGGCAGTCTTAAGATTTTTCTAAAAAAATGATTAACCCGGAGTAAAGAATCATGAATACCTGAAAGTCATGATTTCAATTCCTTTGTTTAAAAATGAAACTCCGCGCTTCATTCTTATCAGAGGGAGATAGTGCGGCCAATTTGGATATACTCCCAGTTTATTCTAAACTGTTTGCGGGTTGACGTAAGGGTCTCAACGTCCATAACACAAGGTGCTCATCCAATTATTCTGCTGATCTATTTGTTTCCAATCCTGTTGATATGGGTTGTTTATGTTGTTCTTCGCCGCCGGAAAAACATTCAGAATCTGGCCGTGCAAAAGGAAAGCCAGCAATCCGGCCTGCAGGAACCAGCCAGTCTTCATCCTGTCATAAACTTCTCGAAGTGTATATCGTGTTCAGCTTGTGTGACTGCCTGTCCTGAAAAAAATGTTCTGGGAGTGATCAAAGGCAAAGGCCAGTTGATCACACCAGCCAACTGTATTGGGCATGGAGCCTGCAAAGCAGCATGCCCGGTAGACGCCATTACCCTGGTTTTTGGCACCGAAACACGCGGAGTGGATATTCCAAATGTCAGTCCGGGTTTTGAAACCAATGTCCCGGGCATATACATCGCCGGAGAACTCGGTGGCATGGGCCTTGTGCGAAATGCCATTGAACAAGGCAAGCAAGCCATCACAAGTATCAAAAAATCGTTAGCCGCTAAAACCGGGACACAGTTCGATGTCGTCATCATAGGGGCTGGCCCGGCCGGCATTGCCGCGTCATTGGCCGCTGAGTCAGCCAAAATGAATTACCTTACCGTGGAACAGGACACCCTGGGAGGAACAGTGGCTCATTTCCCGCGCCAAAAGATAGTCATGACGGCCCCCGTGACTCTGCCTCTGGCAGGGGAAATGAAGTTCAGGGAAGTCAGTAAGGAGGATATGCTGGCGTACTGGCAGGATATCGTGAGTAAGCACGGGCTGAACATCCGGTATAAAGAGCGCCTTGAAGGCCTGGAGCGGGAAGGCGAAGCATTTACAATAAAGACCACCCGGGATAGCTATCAAACACACTCAGTATTACTTTGTCTGGGACGACGTGGCACGCCGCGTAAGCTGGGGGTGCCGGGAGAGGAGCAATCTAAAGTGGTTTACAGCCTGACAGACCCGGAACAATATCGCGGGCAAAGTGTCTTGGTTGTAGGTGGCGGTGACAGCGCCCTGGAAGCAGCCACTAGTCTGGCCGAACAAGCCGGTACGACGGTAACAGTTTCATATCGAAACGACTCGTTTTCCAGAGCCAAACCCAAGAACCGGAACAAGATAGAGAATGCTTCCACAACAAATCGGCTGCGCTTGCTTTTCAGTTCAAATGTTCAGCGGATTACTGAACATGAAGTATTCATTGAACAACAGGGTGAAGTAATCAATGTATCCAATGACGCCGTTATTATTTGCGCAGGCGGAATTCTGCCCACGCCCTTTCTCAAGAAGATAGGGATTGAAGTTGAGACGAAACATGGTACGGCCTGATGTATTATCCTTCCTGCTCGCGGGGTCAGTACTTGTTCTCGCTCAAACTCAAGCCTGGTGTTCGACCCTGGACGATGCCCGGCAGGAACTGAGGCAAAAGCATTACCAGCAAGCAGTTCAGATACTTGAACCCCTGGCCCGGGCCGGTGATCCTCAGGCGCAATATCAACTGGCCTCCCTGTTTCGTTCCGGTCGGGGAGTCGCCAAAGATCATGAACAGGCGTTTTACTGGTTAAAGCTCGCATCGGTGCAGGATTATGCGCCCGCTCAGTATAGTTTGGGAGCAATGTTTGAATACGGATGGGGAACCCGGGCGGATCTTGCACAAGCTTTTTTGTGGTACCGCAAAGCGGCCGATGCCGGCTACCGGGTGGCAATCACAAAGCTTGAAAGCCTGAAGCAAAAGAAAGCGAAAGCAACTGCAGATTCCGGCAGTCATCGCGTCAATATCTTACTTCACGACGCCTGTTCCAGGGACACAGACCGTATACAGCAATTGGTGGACCAAGGTACTTCTGTCAATTCCACGGGAGCATTTGGTCGTTCGGCCCTGATGGAAGCAGTTCAATGTGACGACCTGGAAATGACAGAGCTGTTACTGCAACTTTCAGCAGATATTGCAGCCAGGGATCAATACGGAGAATGTGCTGCAACGATCGCCGTCAGACAAAAAAACCTGCCGTTGATCACAACATTGCTGGCCCATGGCGCTGATGTAAATACCCGGGATAAGAGTGACAACACCCTGATGCATATTGCCGTGAGTAAATCTGCGCTGGATATTGTGCGGTTGCTGATTGGCAAGGGAGCTAAGCTTAACGCCATCAATATTGATGGTGAGGCAGCACTTGATCTGGTTGCAGACCGGGACGAAGCTTTGGGTGAATTGCTCACAAGCAACGGTGCTGTTCACAGTGCCCGGCACGTGGCTATCCACCAAAAACAGGAATTGACAGCCAGCCAGTTAATGCAAGTCCTGGCTTCCCAGCGTCAGCAACTGACAAGCCCCGATAATCCCTATGCAGGTTGGCCGCCTTTATCCATTGCAGCCTGGCGAGGAAATATTCCAGCTGTTCGTGCCCTGGTAAAACGGGACGTGGATATCGAAATTCTGGACCCGCAACACTACACTCCATTGTCGCGTGCGGCGTGGCAGGGACATACTGAGATATTGAAATTACTGGTGAATTCCGGGGCCGATATCAACCGGCGAGTGAACGATGGCAAAACTCCCTTGATCCTTGCAGTAGAAAACAACCACCTTGCTGCGGTAAAAAGCCTCTTATCGATGGGGTCTGATGCGACTTCTGGTACCCCGTTGCTTGTTGCTGTGCGCAATGGTAATGAGGAAATTGCCTTTGAACTTATTCACCATTTTCCCGACGAAGAGCTGGAAAAGTCGGGGGCCATGTTATTGCTGATGGCAGCCGGTAGGGGGATGGAAAAAACAGTGATGGAGTTGTTGGGAAAAGGCCTGGATATTGAACTCGCCAATGAACAGGGACAGACGCCTCTGTGGATTACCGCATCGGAAAACAGGTTGAATCTAGCGAAACAGTTATTGGACGCAGGAGCCCGAATATCATCTGCCGATCAATCCGGTCTGACCCCATTGATGGTCTCGGCCAGAAATGGTCATGATGAATTTGTCGATCTGTTACTGTCACACGGTGCCCGGTTAAACAGACAATCCGGACAGGGTAATACTGCCTTGATGCTGGCTGTACAACGGGGACATGCACAGGTGGTTAGCCGGCTGTTGCAGGCAAATGCCGATGTGCAACTGCGCAGTAATGATACCCGGACTGCCCTGATGCTGGCCGCCATCAATGACAATCTTGACGTGGTGAAACTCCTCGTCGATCACGGAGCAAATCCGTTGCGAAAAGACCGTAATGGGAGCAACGCGGTTGATTTGGCCTCACAGGCAAATCATGAAGAGGTTTCGAATTACCTCGAAGAGGCATCTGAATCCAGTTCAATTTTTGACAGGTTTCAATAATAATCAGGTTTCCAGTGTCATGGCTTCTCGCCAACGGTCACCCGTTCACAGCCCTGCAAGTCCTCAAGGGTTTCGATATTCTCAAACCCCTCAACTTGCAGGATTTCACTTACCTTTGGTCCCTGATCCCATCCATGTTCAAACATCAGCCAGCCGCCCTCGAGCAGCATGGGCAGCGCCAGCGTACTGATCTCGCGTATGGCGCTGAGGCCATCGGCGCCGGGTGTCAGTGCGCACTGCGGTTCAAAACGCAGGTCACCCTGTTTGAGGTGCGGATCGCCCGCGTCAATATAGGGCGGGTTGCTGACGATGATATGAAATTTACCCCGTAACGGCTGGCACCATTCACCCTTGTGGAACTGCACCCGGCCCAGACCGAGCCGGTCGGCATTTTCACGTGCGATACCAATGGCCGCCATGCTGTTGTCCGTTCCATGGATTTCACAATTCGGGCGTTCTCTGGCCAGTGCCAGCGCAATGGCGCCGCTACCGGTACCCAGATCGGCGACGCGCCAGTCCGCCTGCGCCGGAATTTTCGCCAGCGCGGTTTCCACCAGCAATTCGGTCTCCGGGCGGGGGATCAGCACTGCGGGGCTGACCTTGAGTGGCAACGACCAGAATTCGCTGTGTCCGGTCAGGTAGGCAATGGGCTGGCCGTTGACACGTTTTTTGAGTAATTGTTTGAAATGTTCCGCGCGCTGGTGTGGTAGTTCAAGTTCGGGGTTTGCGTACAGAAAGGAGCGCGAGGAATCCAGCGCATGGGCCAGCAGGATTTCAGCATCAAAACGCGCGGATGGACTGCCGGTCAGCTTCTGACGGGCAGTGTCAAGCAGGTTTTTAATGCTCAACGCCAGTTGGTCGCTCCTTCAACGCGTCTTAGATTGCTGCGTCACAGCGGGCTCGGTCGCGATTGCCTTCTTAAAACGCCCTGGTGTTATATGCAACCAGGCCTCGTTCCACCACTGCCTGAAATCATCCAGCATCAGGTAAAGGGCGGGGATCATGATCAGCGTAATGAAGGTAGCGAAGAGGATGCCAAAGGCCAGTGACGCGGCCATTGGTATGACCAGTTGCGCCTGCAGGCTGGTCTCGAAAAAAGCGATCGGTGCAAGACCCAGGAAGGTCGTCAGCGAGGTCAGCAGGATGGCGCGGAAACGCGCGCGCGCCGCGTCCTTGATGGCCTGGCGCAGACCGATGCCGGTGGCGCGTTCCTGGTTGATGAAATCCACCAGGATCAGGCTGTCGTTCACGACCACCCCGGCCAGTGCGATGATGCCGATATAAGAGGTCATGCTGACCGGGATATTCAGGATCAGGTGGCCCAGCAAGGCGCCGATGGTGCCAAAGGGTATGACGGTCATGATGATCAGTGGTTGCGTATAGGACTTCAGCGGGATCGCCATCAGCGCGTAAATCAGGAAGACGGCAAACAGCGCGCCGCGTATCAGGTCCCGCTGGATCTCCACCGTCTGCTGGCTGCTGCCGCTGAGCCGGTAATGCACGCCCGGAAAGCGCGCCAGCACCTGCGGAAGTTCCTTGCGCAGGATGTCCTGCTGGATTTTGCCCGGCTCGTATTTTTCCTTGTCGACCTCGGCCGAGACACGCACTGCCCTTTGGCGGTCGAAGCGCTGGATCAGCAATGGACTTTCGGTCATATCGACCTCGGCGACTGCCCGGAAGGGCACGCGGCCGCCGGTGGGCGTGCGGATTTTCATATTGTCCAGGTAACCGACGGAATCGCGTTCATCACGGGGAAACCGCACCATCACCTTGACCTCGTCCTGGCCACGCTGGATGCGTTGCACCTCGGCGCCATAAAAACCGGCCCTGACCTGGCTGGCGAGGTTTTGCAGCGTAATGCCAAGTGCCTCGGCCTCGGGCTTTATGTTCAGCTTGATCTCGGGGCGCCCGCGCTCATAGGTGTTGCGTATGTCATAGACACCCTCGTAGCTGGCCATCCTTTTGGCCAGGTCCTGCGAGGCGCGCCCGACCTGGTCGATGTTGGCGCCGATCAGTTGCAGTGAAATGGCCGCGCCGCCGCCGGGGCCGGTGGCGCCGGAAAAACCAAGCTGCTTGACCCCGGGCAGGTCGCCCACGTTTTCACGCCAGCGGCGCAGCACCTCGGGACCATCGATGACCGCCTTGTCCTCCTTGACCAGTTCCGTGATGATCTGCGCGGCGGTGTCACCCTGGGCAAATGACAACACGCTGGAAACGACCGCGCCGGACGGCACGCCCTTCTCCTTGCTGACATCCGTGTCCACCTGCCACAAGCCGTCCTGCACGCGCCGTATGACCTGGTGGGTGGCGGCGGCCGGTGTACCTTCGTTCATCTGGATATTGACCTGAAGGAAATCCGAGGTGATATCCGGGAAAAATACCGAGCGCAGGATACCACCCGCGAGCAGGCCGACCGAAAGGATCAGCATGGAAACGAATACCGCCATGGTCAGGTAACGGCGCTGCAGACATTTTTCCAGAAATGGTTCGTAGACATTATCCACAAAGGTATGCAGACCCTCGCTGAAAAACCGCTGGAAGCGTACGAAGCGGTTGTGGGTGTCGGCGCCGTACTTCCGGACCTGCATATGCGCCAGGTGGGCCGGCAGGATCAGCTTGGATTCGACCAGGGAAAATACCAGGCATAGCGTGACGACCCAGCCGATCGCCGCGAAAAATTTGCCCATGATCCCGGAAATCATCACGATGGGTAAAAACGCCGCGATGGTCGTCAATACGCCAAAGGTCGCGGGCAGCGCGACTTTGAGTACGCCCTCGATGACGTTTTCTACCGAATGGCCCTTGGCGCGCACATTGGTGTAGGCGCTTTCACCGATGACGATGGCGTCGTCGACGACGATACCCAGCACCAGTATGAATCCGAACAGGCTGATCAGGTTGACGGAGATGCCAAAAAAAGGCATCAGCAAAAAGGTGCCGAGGAACGCGACCGGCAGACCCATCATGACCCAGAAGGCCAGTTTCAGGCGCAGAAATAACGTCAGTGACAGGAACACCAGGATCGCGCCCAGCACCATGTTCTTGAGCATCATGTCCAGCCGGCCCTTGAGGTAATAGGTGACATCGGCCCAGGCCTGGAGGTTGACGCCCGAAGGGCTGTTCTGCTGTTTCCTGCTGACGAAGTCACGCACGTGCTGTGAGATATCCAGCTCGTTCTGGTCGCCCACCGACAGCACCTGGATGCTGAAGGCCGGCTTGCCGTTGAACTCGGAAAAGCGGCCGGTGTCGGCAAAGGCATCCTTGATGTCGGCGACGTCCTTGAGCAATACGCGAGAGCCGTCCGGGTTGGTCCGTACCACCAGGTTTTCGAAATCCAGACCGGTGTAGGCCTGCCCCTTGGTGCGTAGCTGGATGTCGCCCGAGTCGGCACGGATCGCGCCGGCGGGCAGGTCGAGGGAACTCCGGCGCACGGCCTGCGCCACTTCCGCCAGGCTCATGCCATAGCGTTCCAGCGTAAACTCGCTGACCTCGATGCTGATTTCATAGGGCCGGGAGCCCAGCAGTTCCGCCCGTGTCACGCCGGGCAGGGTGACGATATCGTTTCTGACCTGTTTGGTGTATTCCTTGAGCGTGCGCTCGTCCACGTCGCCGTAAACCGACACCAGCGTGACCTGCTGCTGGAAGCGGCTGCGGGATATGACGGGTTTTTCGGTGTTTTCCGGGAAGGTTGATATGGCGTCCACCCGGTTCTTGATCTCGTTCATGACCTCCGGGACGTCATAACCGGCGCTGACTTCTATGCGCACGTTGCCACTACCCCGGCGGCCGGTTGAAATGATTTCGTGGATGCCCTCGATATCCTGTACGGCCTCTTCGATCTTGATCAGTATGCCTTCCTCCACGTCCTCCGGGCTGGCGCCGAGGAACGGCATCGAGACGGTGATGATGTTGGTCTCGATCGGTGGCTGGGATTCTTTCTTGATGGTGAAGGCTGTGAACAGGCCGCCCGCCAGCAGGATGGCCATCAGCAGGTTGGCCGCGACCGGGTTGGTCGCGAACCAGCGGATGATGCCATGGCCGGAAGTGCGTGGCATGTTCAATCCCTGGTTTCCGTGACGGTGGGGGCGGAGCCGCCATCACCATTGTGGATGGCCAGTTGCGTGCCAGGCACCGGCACGTCCAGCGTGGTCGTGACCACCCGGTCACCCCCATTGACACCGGCGCTCAGGTATATCTGGCGGGGTTCGGCGCGCAATACCTCGACCGGGTGAATTTCCAGCTTGTCGTCATCGCCGGCCACCAGCACCGTGTTATCCTGGCGCAGGACGTAACGGGGCAGCACGACGACATTATTCGCACGCACACCCCGGATTTCGGCATTGACAAAGGTGCCGATACGCAATTCCTGCTGCTGGCTCTTGCCCAACACAGCATAGGGGTCGATCACCTGGGCAACGGCGTAAACCACCCGGCTGGATTCATCGACCACGCCCTCGGTGCGGATGATCTGCGCCTGCCAGTGGTCGGTCTTATCTGCGTTCTGGGTACTCAAGGTGACGGGCCTGGGTTTGACCTGTTGGTTTTTAAGTTCAATTTCAGACGGCAGGTCGAGGTACAGCAGGTCGCTACGGGTCAGTGGCAGGCGAACCTCCGCGCTGTCGATGGCAAAACTGACACCCAGGCGTGTACCGGGGGTGACGTACTGGCCGATATCCGCCTGTTTCTGCCTGATAAGACCATTGTAGGGGATGGTGATACGGGTGCGCTCCAGGTCTCGCCGGGCTTTTTGCACATCGGCCTCGGCGGCGCTGACATTGGCCTTCGCGTCCGCCAACTGGGGTTTGCGTAACACCAGGTCAGAGGGCTGGCCCTGTCTACCCAGGTTCTGCCAGTCCTTCAGTGCCTGTTTGGAACGGGCACTGGCGTCTGCGAGTTTTGCCTGACGGGATGCCAGGCCTGCTTGTGCGCGTTTCAATGCCGCCTGGTAATCACTGGGATCGATTTGCAACAATACGTCATTTTTATGGAAAAAACCGCCGGCAACAAAATCGGATGAAACGGAGATAATCTTGCCGGAAACCTCAGAGACCAGCGTGGTTTCAGTGCGTGGTCTGACGGTTCCCTGCGATCTGACGATGAAATTCAGCGACGTTAATTCGGCCGGGATAACATCGACCAGCACCGCCTGTTCGCCTTCGGGTTTGCGTTCTGCGCGTTGTGATTTGGAATAGGCTACCAGAGCGATGACAACCACAATTGAGCCCACAATCAATAACAACGGAAAAATGAACTTAAAAAATTTCCCCATCCTGGAATACTCCACCCGTCTTTGCCAAACACGTAATGACCGCCAATTATCCTCTCTTGAGGCGGGACAGTCATAGGGCATTAGTTGGGGCTTTGGTCGCTCATTTTCCAGTCACATGTCTTCATGCCCGGGTTCGAATAGTTTGGCGCCAGTGCCCGGTATCATTTACGATACGCGTTACAATAAGCCCAGTCTCAATCAGGGAGTCCCGCTAATGGGCATTGTTTTAAAATCTCCAGAAGAAATTGAAGCCATGCGAGTTGCCGGCCAGTTGGCGGGCGAGGTTTTGCGAATGATTCGCGAACACGTGCGTGTTGGTGTAACGACCGGGGAGCTGGATGATATTTGCCATGAATATATTACCCAGGAACAACAGGCGATCCCGGCGCCATTGAATTACCGTGGTTTCCCGAAGTCAATTTGTACGTCGATCAACCAGGTGGTTTGTCATGGCATACCCGGCGAGAAAAAACTCAAGAACGGGGACATATTGAACATCGACATTACCGTCATCAAAAATGGCTGGCACGGTGATACCAGCAAGATGTTCCTGGTGGGTGAACCCAACCCACGCGCCCGCCGGATTTGTGACGTCTCCCACCAGTCAATGGTCACCGGTATCAATATGGTCAAGCCGGGCATTCGACTCGGAGATATCGGGCATGCGATCCAGCGTTACGCCGAGGGCAAGGGTTGTTCCGTGGTGCGTGAATATTGTGGTCACGGGATCGGTAAAGTTTTTCATGAAGACCCGCAGGTGCTGCATTACGGGCGACCTGGTATAGGTGAGGTGCTGGTCCCCGGTATGGTGTTTACCATTGAGCCAATGATCAATGTTGGCCGGCGGGAAACCCGTTTGCTAGGAGATGGCTGGACAGTGATCACAAAAGACCGCAGTCTTTCGGCACAGTGGGAACACACCATCGCCGTGACTGAAACAGGTCACGAAGTCCTGACCGTACTGCCGGGCGATGATCTCTGACCTGCCGGATCAATTAGCGGACCGCAAATGAAAATAAGGTTACGCGGCCCGCTCGCCAGACCGGCAGCCGCGAAGGGCTGTCTGGACCCGGAAAGTCTGAATCTCCCTGTCGGGAAACCCGTTCATGGGGAACTCATCAGGACAATCAAGCACACTTTGGCGGTAGCCGATGAGCGCCTGGCTGAAAAATTTCGTCAACATGTGGATGTCAACCAACTGGTCAAGGCCCGCGCCTGGGTGGTTGAACAGTTGATATTGCATGCCTGGGACAAACTGTTGCCGAAGCGTGATGACATTGCCCTGATCGCCGTGGGTGGGTTTGGCCGTGGCGAGCTCCACCCGCATTCAGATGTGGATCTGCTGATTCTGTTGACAACACTGCCGCCTGACGAGGCCTTGCGTTCCGCCATTGAAACATTTGTAACGCTGCTTTGGGATGCCGGCTTCTACCTGGGTCACAGTGTGCGCGACATTGACAGGTGTGTAAAAGAGGCGAAGAAGGATATTGCCACGGCGACCAGCCTGATGGAGAGCCATCTGCTCAGCGGTCCGGAACTCATGCTCAGGACCATGCTGGACGCCACCTCAACGGACCAGGTTTGGTCGCCCGCTGATTTTTTCGATGCAAAATTTGCTGAGCAGGTTAAACGCCACGAGCAATACCATGGCACAGCCTACAACCTCGAACCCAATATCAAGGAAGGACCGGGTGGGCTGCGTGACATCCAGATGATCGGCTGGGTCGCGAAAAGACGTTTTCACACCCAGTCGATACATACATTGGTGACACGCGGTTTTTTGAACGAGTCCGAACTGGCGGTGCTGAAGCGAGGCAGAACATTCCTGTGGGAAATCCGTTATGCCCTGCACCTTATTGCTCAACGCGGAGAGGACCGTTTGTTGTTCGAATACCAGCAACGAGTTGCCGGACATTTCAGCCGGAAAGACACGCAGAATTCAAACGCTGCCGTTGAAAAATTTATGCAACGCTACTACCGCACGGTCATGCAACTCGAGCGTCTGAATGAAATGTTGCTGCAGTTGTTCCATGAACAGTTATCACCTTCAAAATCTGATATTGCAAAAAACCTGGGTGCAGATTTTCGTGTGACGCATGGTTTTCTTGAAGTCAGCGATGACGGTTTATTCAAACGCAGACCGGTTGCATTGATGGAACTGTTTGTACTGCTGGCCAAACATGATGATATACAGGGCGTTCGGGCGGCGACCATCCGCCTGGTGCGTGATCATCTCTGCCTGGTGGATGAGCATTTCCGAAACGACCCTGAAGTCATTGGCTGTTTTTTTGTATTGCTGAGCCAATCCACAGGTGTTTACACACAATTACAACGCATGAACCGTTATGGTCTCCTGGCGGCTTTCATACCCGCGTTTGCCAAAATCGTCGGACGTATGCAGTTTGATCTGTTCCACACCTATACCGTGGACCAGCACATACTCTTCGTGGTCAGAAACCTGCGGCGTTTTGCCTATGGCAAGTACAGTACGGAATTCACCCATGCGGCTGATATTTTTCAACAGGTAGATCATCCTGAGCTGTTGTACCTGGCCGCATTATTCCACGACATAGCCAAGGGCAGGGCGGGTAACCATTCAATGCTCGGCGCACAGGATGCATTGGAATTTTGCCGTCAACTGCCGCTCAAAAAAGCACACCGTCAGCGCGTGGCGTGGTTGGTGGAGCAACACCTGGCAATGTCACAGACGGCGCAACGGCGTGACATCGCTGATCCTGAAACCATACATCAGTTTTGTAACATTGTTGGCAACCAGACGCGTCTCGACTATCTTTACCTGCTGACCATTGCTGATATTGCCGCGACCAGTCCTAAACTTTGGAATAACTGGAAGGACAGCCTGTTGTGGGAACTCTACTCGGTCACCTCGATGGCTTTGTCCGAAGGTAGCGCAAGCATTCTCGATCGTGAACAACGCATCAAGGACGCCAGCACTCTGGTGTGTGAAAAGCTGCAGCAAGATGGACACGACAACGTGCGGGTCAATGCCCTGCTGGACAGTCTGCCACAAAGTGTTTTCCTGCGTCTTTCGACCGGACAGCTGAGTTGGGTTGCCAGGATGGTATTACAGGCGCCAGTGGATGCAGGTGTGCTGGTGGCGGTACGGGAAGTCCCGCAAATGGGTGTGAGTGAGTTGCTGGTGCATGCCAAGGACTACGATGGCTTGATTGCGGCCGTGACATCAGTGATCGATGAAATTGGGCTTGACGTGTTGTCAGCTCGTGTGTTGGGCACCACCTCAGGCTGGAGTTTTGACTTGTTTCAGTTGATGGACCGGCACGCGCAGGTATTAAATGAAGTCGACAGCGAGCGCCTGCAGACCCGTCTGTTGGAAGTGCTCGAAAATGCTACCGTGCCGGTCCCGGTGATGCGCAGGTTGCCACGCCGTTTGCGCCCGTTCACGGGTCAGGCCCGTATCCGGTTTTCCGCGGCGCTTGGCGGCGAAATGACACTGATGGACCTGGAGTGCACCGACCGGCCTGGCTTGTTATCACAGATTTCTACCGTACTAATGGTCAAGGCTATCCGAATCCATGATGCCAAAATCGCCACCCTTGGTGATCGTGTTGAAGACACATTTATCATCAGTGACCGTTACAATGCCTCCCTGAGTCGCGCAACCCGGGCTGATTTACACAAGGCCCTGATCGACATGCTGGAACAGAATGAGACCTGAAAGGATGAACCCGCCCATGAATACCATCCGCGAGCGGATCGAGGCAGCGTTTGAAAAACGGAGCCAAATCAATTTACAAAATGCATCACCGGAGCTGATCGACGCGGTCGAAGCCGCGGTTACAGCTTTGGAAAGCGGCGAATTGCGTGTCGCCGAGCCCTGTGCGGACGGCTGGCAGGTGAATGAATGGCTAAAAAAGGCCGTATTGCTGTATTTTCGCACCCGTGAAAATGAGGTGTCTGAAACGGCAACAACGTCTTATTTCGACAAGGTTCCGCTGCGCTGGGCGCCCGGATCAGCAGACGACATACGTGGGTGTGGCGCACGGATTGTACCGCCCGCAACCGTCAGGCGTGGTGCTTTTATCGGTCACGACGCGGTCCTGATGCCGTCCTACGTCAACATCGGTGCCCATGTGGGCGCCGGCACGATGGTCGATACCTGGGCCACGGTCGGCTCCTGCGCGCAAATCGGCGCGCACGTACACCTGTCCGGCGGCGTGGGTATTGGCGGTGTACTGGAACCGCTGCAGGCCACACCCACCATCATCGAGGATGGTTGTTTTATCGGCGCCCGCTCGGAAGTGGTCGAAGGCGTGGTCATAGGCACGGGCAGTGTCCTGTCCATGGGTGTCTATATCGGTAAAAGCACACGTATCTATGACCGTGAAAGTGGTGAGGTCATGGTTGGCAGCGTGCCGGCGGGTTCGGTCGTCGTACCGGGCTCTTTACCAGCTGCAGATGGCAGCCATTCGCTCTACGCGGCGATTATCGTTAAACGTGTGGACAAAAAAACACGTGCCAGTACCAGTGTTAATGAACTGCTCAGAAACAGCATGGGGAATTGATGTGTTGCTTGATGATGGCATCATGGCGGACGGTTTCAATCCAGGGTTACTCATGGGGTTATGACCGTGAATGAAACGCTGGAGCTGGCCTGTCAATTAATTGAAAGACCTTCGTTGACACCCGAAGACGCAGGATGTCAGCGACTGCTGGCCAAGCGCTTGATGCCATTTGGCTTCGAGGTCCAGTGGTTCCAGTGTGGTGATGTCAGCAATGTCGTATTACGTCATGGCCGGGGCGAACCATCGTTGTGGTTCCTCGGTCATACCGATGTGGTTCCGCCCGGGCCATCCGAAGATTGGACCTCGCCACCGTTTACGGCACAGGTGAGAGGTGAAAATATATATGGCCGCGGTGCGGCTGACATGAAGGGCGCCGTCGCAGCCATGGTGACAGCCGCGCAGGGGTTTGTGCAGGCCCGGCCCGATCATGCGGGCCAGCTTGGTATCGCCCTGACCAGCGATGAAGAGGGGGCAGCGGTTGACGGCATCGCACGTGTTGCTAAAACACTGAAACGCACACAGAGCGCACCACAATACTGTCTGGTGGGTGAGCCCAGCAGCCAGGAACAACTGGGCGACATCATCCGCATTGGACGGCGTGGCTCAACTCACGCTCGTTTGAACGTGCATGGTTTACAGGGTCACAGCGCCTTCCCGCAAGCCCTGGACAACCCGATACATCGCCTGTTGCCGTTTTTGCAGGCATTGGTAACCGAGCAGTGGGATGAGGGTGATGAAAACTTTCCACCCACGCATTGCCAGCTGACCAACATCCACGCGGGTACCGGCGCCGAAAATGTCACCCCCGGGCACGCGCGGGTCTGGTTTAATTTTCGCAACTCACCAGCATCAGCCAGCCTGGACATCAAGACCCGTGTCGAAAAACTGTTGTTGGAAAATAACGTACGGGATTATCAACTCGAATGGAAGGTCTCCGGTGAGCCGTTTCGCTCGGTCGCCGGCAAGCTGCGTGCCGCAACCCTGGCAGCTATACAGGCAGAATTGGGTATCGAGCCGCAGTTAAACACCGGTGGCGGTACCTCCGATGGCCGTTTCATGGCCCCGCTGGGTAGCGAAGTGATTGAACTGGGCTTGTTGAACGACAGCATTCACAAGGTTGATGAGCACGTTTTGGTGAAAGACCTCGTGGCTCTGTCACGAGTCTACCGGTGCGTTATGAGTTCTCTTTTAACGATCTGAAAATTAAACAGAAATAAATTATATTGGGTCACGGTCCCCTGATTCCAACGGGTTGATTTCCAACCCTGCCGACCGCAAGTAATCCTCAGATACGCCTGCGTCCCAACTGGCTCTTTTCCATGTACAGCTTGGTGGTTGCAGCGCACATGAAATCGGAGGAAATTCGCCATGCGTATGGACAAATTAACCAGCAAGTTCCAGTTGGCACTGGCTGACGCGCAAAGCCTGGCCGTGGGGCAGGATCACCAGATGATCGAGCCTGAACACGTCATGATCGCGTTACTGGACCAGGAAGGCGGTTCAATCCGTCATTTATTGACACGGGCCGGTGTCAGGGTCAACGCCCTGCGCTCACAATTGGGTGAAAGACTGGACAGCCTGCCCCGGGTGTCGGGTGCGGCGGGTGAGATCAACCTCTCTAACGGCACCATCAAGATACTGACAGTGACTGATAAGCTGGCGCAAAAACGTGATGACCAGTACATTGCCAGTGAGTTGTTCATATTGGCGGCAATGGATGTCAAGGGCGCGGTTGCTGATATCCTCAAACAGACCGGCGCCGCGCGCGATGCCATTGAAAAGGCCATTGATGACATGCGTGGCGGTGAGCAGGTCAACGACCCCAACGCCGAGGACACCCGTCAGGCACTGGACAAGTACACCATCGATCTGACCGAAAGGGCCGAGCAGTCAAAACTGGACCCGGTGATCGGTCGCGATGAAGAAATCCGCCGTTGCATACAGGTATTGCAACGCCGCACCAAGAACAACCCGGTATTGATTGGTGAACCCGGTGTGGGAAAAACCGCCATCGTTGAAGGCATGGCGCAGCGGATCGTCAATCACGAAGTCCCCGAGGGACTCAAGAACAAACGGGTCCTGTCGCTGGATATGGGCGCCCTGATCGCCGGGGCCAAGTTCAGGGGCGAGTTCGAAGAGCGCCTCAAAGCGGTGCTGAGTGACCTCGCCAAGCAGGAAGGTAACGTCATCCTGTTCATCGATGAGTTACACACGATGGTCGGCGCCGGTAAGGCCGAGGGTTCGATGGATGCGGGCAACATGCTCAAGCCTGCTTTGGCGCGTGGTGAACTGCACTGTATCGGTGCGACCACGCTGGATGAATACCGTCAGTACCTGGAAAAAGACGCGGCACTTGAGCGTCGTTTCCAGAAGGTCTTTGTCGGTGAGCCATCGGTGGAGGACACCATCGCTATCCTGCGTGGATTGCAGGAACGTTATGAAGTCCACCACGGCGTGGACATCACCGACCCGGCCCTGGTGGCAGCGGCGACGCTGTCGCACCGCTATATCTCCGACCGGCAGTTGCCTGACAAAGCCATCGACCTGATGGACGAAGCCGCCTCACGCATCCGTATGGAGATCGATTCCAAGCCGGAGAAGCTGGATCGTCTGGAACGGCGTCTGATCCAGCAGAAAATTCAGCGCGTGGCCCTGCAAAAGGAAAAGGACAAGGCGTCCAAACAGCGTTTGGCCGAATTGGAAGAGACCATTGCTGAACTGGAACGTGAATTTTCCGACCTTGAAGAAATCTGGAAATCGGAAAAGGCTGCCGTGCAGGGTACCAGCCACCTCAAGGAAGAACTCGAACGCACCCGCGCCGAATTTGAAACCGCGCGCCGTGCCAATGACCTGGCGCGTATGTCAGAGCTGCAGTATGGACGCATCCCCGAGCTGGAAAAGGAATTGCAGCAGGCCGAACAGGGTGAACGGGCCGACTTTCAATTATTACGCACCAGCGTCACCGAGGACGAAATCGCTGAGGTGGTGTCGCGCTGGACCGGTATACCGGTCTCACGCATGCTCGAGGGCGAACGTGACAAGCTGTTGCGTATGGAAACGGCATTGCACCAGCGTGTCATTGGCCAGGATGAAGCGGTCAGTGCGGTCTCTGATGCAATCCGCCGGTCACGAGCGGGTTTGTCAGACGCCAATCGCCCGATCGGTTCGTTCCTGTTTTTGGGGCCCACCGGTGTGGGTAAAACAGAATTATGCAAATCGCTGGCGGAGTTCATGTTCGACACCGAGGAAGCCATGGTGCGTATCGACATGTCGGAGTTCATGGAAAAACATTCCGTGGCCCGTCTGATCGGTGCGCCGCCAGGGTATGTCGGTTATGAGGAGGGCGGTTACCTGACCGAGGCGGTGCGTCGCAGGCCATATTCCGTCATCCTGCTGGATGAGGTCGAAAAAGCCCATTCCGATGTCTTTAACATCCTCTTGCAGGTACTCGATGACGGTCGTCTGACCGATGGCCACGGCCGTACGGTGGACTTTCGCAACACCGTCATCGTCATGACTTCGAACCTCGGTTCCAACCGGGTGCAGGAACTGGCCGATGAAGGCTACGAGGCGATGAAGGATTCCGTCATGGAAATCGTCGGTCAGCATTTCCGCCCGGAATTCATCAACCGGGTCGACGACTTGGTGGTTTTCCATCCGCTGGATCGCGAGCAGATCCGTCTGATAGCCAATATCCAGCTCAAGCTGTTGCGCAAGCGGTTGGAAACTACCGGCCTGGCGCTCGAGATAAGCGATGCTGCACTGGACCTGTTGGCAAAAGCTGGTTTCGACCCGGTCTACGGGGCCAGGCCACTAAAACGTGCGATCCAGCAGCAGATCGAAAACCCGCTCGCGCAGCAAATCCTGGCGGGTGAGTTCAGCGGCGGGCAGAGCGTGCACATCGATGTGGTGGATGGAGCGTTTCGATTCGAATAAGAACTTGACTCTGACCCCGTATTTACAGTTCGTGAACCGCGCGAAATGCCTGGTCAATTGCCACGTGCGTGTAGGCGTCAGCACCTGCATCTGAGTTTGCCATGGTGATATTGCCATACGGTTGGCTGGCAATTTCGTGGGGGGCTTTGCCTTTGGGCCAGACCGGATCCCAGAGGTCGAGGTATTCGTGCGAGTAACCGTGAGGCCAGCGGTTCACAGTAATGGCCAGAATATCGTTTTTCACGTCAAAACCGGCCGGGCCGAGCATCCCGTCGAGAACGGTTCGAACCTCACGTTCGTAGTCCTCGAAGCTTAGCGTCAGCATTTTCGCGCGCGAGGCACGTAGCTGGTCTTGCAGGCGGATAATGTCTTTGGGTGGTGAGAGGGAGCCCCAAAATGTTAATGGTACAGGGCCGTTATCGGCAAACTTGTGATGATAGCCACCCGTGTTGATGCCTTTGAACATGAAGATGCTGCCGTGCATGCGGCCCGGGCAATGGGCACCGGCAATGCCGAGTTTGTCCATGGCCTCACTTGAGCGAATCAGTACATTGGTCAGCAGCAGGGGGCTCTTGACCTGGTACTTTTGCGCGGTTTTTTGTGTTTCAGGCTGGTTCGGACAGAGATATGGGATGATGCAATGGTAGCAGGCCATGACGCAATGACTGGCCTTAACACGCAATGGCTGATCATCCTTGATGTAGCTTACAGACACACCGCTGTCGGTATTAACAGCGTTTATCACGGTGGAATTCAGCCGCAGACGTGTTGGTGACACCTTCTGATCGAGCCGATCGTAGTGAAAGTTCGCCACGGCAACGTTTTCGGCGTTTGTACCCGGTGCGACATCGGGTATGAGCGCTTGCACCAGCAAACGCGCGATGCTGGCGTTGCCGTCGGGAAACATGGCGGGGTTGTAATCCCACTCCCCGCTTGCAAAATCCTTACCTAGCAGGTTCAAACCCGGCATGCCTCCATCGACACCTTCGGCGACAGACAGGTCGCGGGTCTCCACGCCCCAGGCGCCATGATTGGCGTTGTCGAACAACTGGATGGCCTCGTCCCCGAGACCGCCATGCTGACGCAGGAAATCCGTGTAACTCGTTCCTTTGAGGTAGGCCTTCCTTGCTTTTGCGGTCATACCTGCCAGCACATTGCTGTGTGTGGTCAGGAACCGCTTCAGCTGTGCGCGGGCTGTCTCGCTGACTGGGAACTGATCAATGTGTGCAGCCAGACGGCTGGGGTCTGATCCTTTGAGACTGCATCCGGTAAGCAGTTTGTCCTGCCCGTAGGTGTCTGCGTCAAACCATATTGCGGTTCCGTTCTTGCCATTTCGACCGTAGCTGAATTCCTTGTTGCTTAACATCTTTTCGGTATCCACGCCGAGGTCATTCATCATGGCTTTGACCGTGTCGCTGAATTTCCAGTACTCCAGGTTGTGGGTGCCGCCCAGGGACAGACGCATCTCGCCGCTTTGGTGAAATTCGTTGCGCTTGGCGTGGCCGCCGAAATCGTCATGGTTTTCCAGGATCAGGATACGGGCAGTGTTACCGAATCTCGCCCGGTAATAGTAGGCTGCGGCAAGACCGGAAATGCCGGCCCCTACAACAACGAGGTCATATTCTTCCGCAAGATCCCGGGGTGCAGCAAATGATCTCCCTTCACGGGCCAGGGCATGGGCGGTCTCAAAGGAACCGGGGTGTGAACCACGCAGCCCCGTGCGGGTAGGTGGGTAGTACCGGCCAGCCAAACCGGGATCACCATTGGCGCTGGCGTTAATCGGCAAGCCAAGACCCAGGGCCGCGAACCCGGTGTCGTGGATGAAATCGCGCCGGGTAATGTCCCGGCCCATACCCAATTCTCGATCTGTCTTTGTCAAGACGCCAATCCTCTGTGGGTTAAAAACCCAACGTTTGTATCCAAATCAGACCCTTTCGGTCAGTATCGCCTATAACCCGCGTGCGGTGCAATCGATGTCAGCGTATGCCATGAATTTGCATTTAGAACTTGACTCTGACCTCGTTTTTCTCTTTCTTTCATGGTACCATTATAGTACCATTTATTTATGCCGCCGAAAATCAGAGAATTGATGCACAAGCTGGCATCAGCGGGTTTTGAGAATCGCGGCGGAAAGGGCAGCCATCGTAATTTCCGGCACCCTAAAGGTGTAAATATCACCGCGAGTGGTAAAACTGGCGATGACGCGAAACATTATCAAATTAGGGACGTAATGAGAGCGATCGAATTGGTTTCTGATGAAGAAGCGTAATCAATATTTGAGGGTTGTTGAATGGTCCGAGGAGGATCAGTGCTACATTGGCCGTGTTCCCGGGCTGGCCCTGGGTGGTGTCCATGGAAAAAACGAGCAGAAAGTATACGCAACGCTTTGTGCTCTGGTGGATGAGTGGATTGCGATATACGGTGAAGATGATGTCCTGCTGCCACCCCCGACAGCGGCTAAGAACTATTCTGGAAAATTCAACTTGCGGGTCGGTGAAGAGCTTCACGAAAAGCTGGCGATTGAGTCAATGAAGGTGAGTGAAAGTCTCAATAGTTACTGCGTAAAAGCCCTCAAGGACAAAGTCGGCTTGTAAAAGTGGGGTCAGAGCATAATAGAATTTGACTCTGCCCCTGATTTTCTAATTTTCTGATTTTCTGATTTCAGGGCCGTATCTGTCCAGACCCCCTCACCACCCATTTATAGCTGGTCAGTTCCGCTAAGGCCATCGGCCCGCGGGCGTGGAGTTTTTGCGTGCTGATGCCGATTTCGGCGCCCATGCCAAACTGTGCGCCGTCGGTAAACGCGGTCGATGTATTGGCGTAGACCGCCGCCGCGTCAACCTCGTTGAGGAAGCGCTCGATGATCTCGGTGTCCTGGGCCACGATGGCCTCGGAATGTCTTGAGCTGTAATGGTGGATGTGTTCGATTGCTTCATCGAGCCCGTTGACGGTCTTGATGGATAGCTTGAGCGACAGGAATTCTGTGCCAAAATGTTCATCCGTGGCAGTTTGGAGGCTGCCCGCGTAGTGACCCTCAAGCACCGCGTAGGCAGCTTTATCGGCAAACACCTCAACACCGTGTTCTTCGCCCAGTGAGTGCATCAGGTCCGGCAGGGCAGGCAACAGATCACGGTGCAGGATCAATGTATCGAGTGCGTTGCAGACACTGACACGGCGGCTTTTTGCATTGGTGATGATGGCCGCTGCCTTGTCCAGGTCGGCACTGGCATCAACAAAGGTGTGCACGATTCCGGCGCCGGTTTCGATGACCGGAACGCGGGCGTTGTCACGGACAAAATCAATCAGCCCTTTGGAACCACGCGGGATGGCGAGGTCGATCATGTCGGTTGCCTTGAGGATGTATGGCAGGTATTCACGGTGTGGTGGTGCGAGGAATACGCAGGCCGGGTCGATGCCGTATTCCGCCAGCACTTTGTGTATCAGATCGACCACCACCACGTTGGTCGCGTGTGCGTCACTGCTGCCCTTGAGCACGCAGGTGTTTTTGCTCTTCAGACACAGGGCAAACACGTCAAAGGTGACATTCGGACGCGACTCGAAAATGACCGCGATGACACCCATCGGCACGCGCAGCTTGCTCAGTTGAAGACCATTTTCAAGTTGCTTTTCCTCTAAGACCTCTCCCACGGGCGAGAGTAGGGCGGCGACGTTGCGCAGGTCGTTTGCAATATCGTCGAGACGTTGGGGTGTGAGCTCAAGACGATCATATTTCGGGTCGGATTCAGACATCCGCAACAGGTC
>CAZYVH010000012.1:35231-50533 GCA_964650905.1 uncultured Wenzhouxiangellaceae bacterium
CCAGGTAGAGGTAATCATAATGTATCAGTGCTTTCTGACCATGTTGCCCGATTAGACGGGTCGCTTCTGCAAAGTCATAGCGTGCCCGGCCACAGCCAAGTACCCTGCCAGATGGGCCGATAATCCGGATGACGTCGCCGCGGTCAAAGTGGCCATCAACGGCTTCGATACCTACTGGCAGCAGGCTGGTCAGCCGAGTGGCGTCGAGTAACGCTTTTTCAGCCCCCGCGTTGACCGTGACCGAGCCGGTTGCCTGGCCGTCAGCAACCGCGAGCCAGCGTTTTGCCGGTGAGGCACCGCCCTCCGCCTTAAAGCGGGTGCCGACATCATCACCATTGATAATCCGGGACATGATACCTGCATCGGTACCATCGGCAATCACCACTTCGATACCGAGCTTTGCCACCTTACGTGCCACACTCAGCTTGTTGTGCATCCCGCCGCGTCCCAGTGTTGAGGCGCCGTGTGTGACGATGTCTTCAATCTGATACTGTGCATCGTTCCAGTGTGCAATGGGCTGGGTTGCAGGGTCGTCCGGGTCGCCGTCGTAGACACCGGTAACTGTACTTAGCAGGCACAGCAGGTCGGCGTTGACCATGCCGGCCAGTAAACCGGCCAGTTCATCGTTGTCCGTGAACATCAACTCAGTGATTGAGACCACATCGTTTTCATTGACGACGGGTACGATACCCACGCTCAACAGCGCCTCGATGCAACCCCGCATGTTCAGGTAATGGCGACGTGTCTGAAAATCGCTCTTGCTGGCCAGAACCTGGGCGATGACCAGGTTTTCGTGTGCGAAAAGATTCCGGTAGGACTCCATCAGGCGGACCTGGCCGGTGGCTGCCATGACCTGTTTGCGCGCAATGGGGTCATGTAACCGTTGCAGTTGTTTGGCGCTCAGGCCGCTGCCTGCGGCAACCGCACCGGATGAAACCAGCAGTAGCTGCCAGCCCATGTTCCCCAGCGCCGCAAACTGTCCGACAAGCTGGGCGAGTACCTCCAGGTTGAGCGAGCCTTCCGGATCACACAGGACCTGGCTACCGATCTTGATGACGATACGTTTACCCATCGGATTCAGCGAGTCGCGTAGCCCGCCTATTGCACCAGTATCCCGGAGGATGGCGCAGGACAGGCGGCACTGAACGCCGGTCTGGACTGAGAGCCATAGCCGTAGCTATGGGTCGAGGGAAGACCAAGCTCAGTCCCGTCTGAACCAGCCAGGACCGGGATAGGTAATGTGCCGGGTACAATCTGTTTTTTCGGATGATGTTACGAAACACAATGAATGATTCCCTGCATTATTTATCTACATATCCGGAGGTGCATTACCGACTGGTGTAATAGGCGGGCTATTCCAACACCAGCACCGTCTTGCCTTGTTGATAAACGATATCGACGGGTATGCTGATCGCGTCGAGCCGCTTGAGATCAGCCTGCAATTGCTCGCCCACCACACCTTTTTCAGCCACAAAAGCGGCGACCTTGTGGTAATCACCGTTACCTTGCAACACCAGCAGGTCATGACTCAGACCCTTGATGGCCTTTTCAAATTCCACCACGTTGACGCGGTAAGTGCCACTCGCCGGGTCGCGCGTGAAAGCACCGGCGTCACTGAAATAATTGAAGCGAATCGTGTTGGCGCGACCGTGTGCACTGCTGGCGCCAAAACGCACCGAGCGAAAGATGCCGGCGAGGAAGGTGACGTAGTTGTCCATCAGTTCACCTTCTGTAATTTTACCCATTTCGCGCAAGCGCTGCACCATGTACAGACCAAGGATGTCGGCCTTACCTTCTTCCAGCGCCGAGGCGTGCTCTTTGAGGGCTGCGCGTACCGTGCCACTGCCGTTCAGTGTGTTTTTAATACCAAGCCCGTGGGCCACTTCGTGGAACATGGTGTTGGCGAAAAAGGCGTCAAAGGTGATGTTCTTGCGCTGTTCGTGTGTGATCAGTTCGCTGGCGATCGGTAAAAGGATCTGGTTGAACTTGGCCAGCATGGCGTTTTTGATCTGCAAGCGGCGGGTGCCCTTGGCCAGTTGCACTTCCTCGTCATTGGGCAGGTTGATGGCGATGGTTTTGGCGCCGGAATTACAGTCACCCGCACAATACAGCAGGTCATAGGCGTTCAGATCGGCATCCGAACCCGGCATCTCAGCCTTGTATTTCTCATCGACTGGCAGGCCGCGTTGCAGTTGTGGCATGTATTGGGCGAAACGCGCAAGCCGTTCACTCCAGACCTGGTCCTTGAGCAGCACAAAGGTTTCAAACGCTGCCCGATAGCCATAAAGTGCGTCCTGGTAGGTTTCAATCGGGCCGATAACGAGTTCCACCGGGTTGTTCTTCATATCCATCCAGGCCATATCGGATGCCTGGTAGTCATCGTTCTGCAGTGCTGCCGCTCGCATCATCAGGTAGGCTTTAAATTCCGGGTCTTCGGCCAGCGCTGCAGCCTTGATCAGCAAACGGGCAATGTTGTTGATTTCGTCATTATAAGCGCTGCTGTAGGGCACCAGAGCCAGACCATCGGCCTCGCGCCGGACAATCGAATACTGGCCGTCCTTGCCGGGCATCTGCCAGGCTTCAAATTCGGACCTGGTCATATCTTCAGGGTAAAAACGTGCACCCGGTGGCCGTGGCCCATAGCTTTCGATAAAGGGCTGGTCGTCCGCCAAACGGTCCCACGGTCCGTAGTTGAAGATCGCAAACTGCCTGGCTTTCGGGTTTTTAATACCGGCGAGCAACGCGTTCTTATCACCCCAGACCTGCTGCCAGAAAATGTCGTCGGTGATTTTTGCCGCATCGATTAAAAGACCGAGCATTTGCTTTTGATTGTTGCTGAGTTGACTGAGATCCGCACTCAGGCTGACCTTGGCATAGATGTCAAAACGGGAAGTTTGTGTGCTGTGGGTCGGTGTGTTGCCGGTCGTTGCAGCCGGTTTTTCAGTCACCGGTTGATCGGTAACGACCTGGCTGTCTTTATCACATGCTGTGAGTATGCTTGCGATCATCACGATTGTGATCAGGGGTATCAGTTTCATGGCGGTATCTTTATATGTGAAATTCGGACGAATACTATAACAAACAGTGGTTGGGCTATGTAAAAATGATCAGACCGTCCCCATGTAAGCCGCATATTTCACCCGCATCCGGGATGCTGGCGTCGGACAGATGCGGGTTAGTGCCTGTTATAATTGCCCACCCGTTTATTGGGGGTGTGCCCCGGGGGCAGGAATTGGAGAACGTCGCTATGCCGATATATGAGTACCGTTGTGAGTCTTGTGGTGAAAGGCTGGAAAAGCTACAGCGAAGGAGCGATGACAGACTCATCGATTGTCCGGCCTGTGGTGCACCCGCGCTCAAACGCCTCGTATCCGCAGCTTCCTTTCGTTTGAAAGGTAGCGGTTGGTATGAGACCGATTTCAAAAAAGGTAATAAACACAACCTGGCGGAGTCGCCCAGTAGTGGTTCCGGGTCCAAAACGGATACCGGCAAGGATAGCAAGACAGCAGAAACGGCATCGGCGGTCGGTAGTGACAAAAAACCACCCACAAAACCCGAAACCAAATCGGGAAATGCAGGTGTTGCAGGAGCCAAGTAGGTCTGGGCCAGGCCTGTCAATCAAACATCAGCCAGCAGCCCGTAGTGGCTGCGGGCCAATGAAGAAATTTCAGGAAATTAGCCATGCGTAGTCATTTATGTGGTGAGGTCAACGAAACACTGGACGGGCAGAGGGTCAGTTTATGCGGTTGGGTTGATCGCCGCCGTGACCTGGGTGGGTTGATATTCATCGGTCTCAGGGACCACACCGGTGTCGTGCAGGTCGTTGCGGAACCGGACAGCAACACCTTTACCGAGGCTGAAGGTCTGCGCAACGAATATTGTGTACGTATTACCGCTACCGTTCGTATCCGCCCGCAAAGCCAGTGGAATGAGTCCATGGCCAGCGGCAAAATCGAGGTCGTGGCAGAGGCGATAGAATTGCTGAACGCCTCGGCGCCCATGCCGTTGTTGATGACCGATGAAGATGGTGAGGAGGTGCGTTTGCGCTACCGTTACCTCGACCTGCGTCGGCCACGGATGCAGCGCAATATGCGTATCCGCGCGAAGCTCAACCAGTCCATCCGCAGTTTTCTCGACACGCAGGGTTTTTCGGAGTTTGAAACTCCGATTCTGACCCGCGCAACACCCGAGGGCGCCCGTGATTACCTGGTGCCGAGCCGTGTGCACGCCGGGCAATTTTTTGCCTTGCCGCAATCACCGCAGTTGTTCAAACAGCTATTGATGATGGCCGGCATGGATCGTTATTACCAGATCGCCCGTTGTTTTCGTGACGAGGACCTGCGTGCTGACCGCCAGCCCGAATTCACCCAGCTGGATATGGAAATGTCCTTTGTCGACGAAACGGGTGTGCAGAGTGTTGCCGAGGAACTGGTGCGGGCGATTTTCAGAGACGTGCTGGCGGTGGGGTTGGTGACTCCGTTCCCACGCATGAGCTGGCACGATGCGCTCGATGAATACGGTTCGGATAAACCAGACCTGCGTTACCCGATGTGTCTTGAAAGTGTTGATGAGCACGTCCGGCACCTGGATTTCAGTGTGTTTGCCGGCCCTGCCAACAACGACGGACAACGGGTTGCGGCATTGCGGGTACCCGCCGGCGCGGTCCTGTCACGCAAACAGATCGATGGCTACACAAAATTTGTCAGCCGCTACGGCGCACGGGGCCTGGCGTGGATTAAGGTCAAAGATATGGATGCCGGTCTCGATGGTCTGCAATCACCGGTGACCAAGTTCCTGGATGAAGCAGCCTGGCAGGGTATCGCCGCACAGACCGGTGTGCAATCCGGCGACCTGCTGTTTTTCGGCGCCGGTGACTGGTTGCAGGTAAGCACGTTCATGGGTCACCTGCTGGTTCGTGTTGGCGCGGACCTGGAACTGGCCCAGGCTGGTTGGCAACCCTTGTGGGTGACCGATTTCCCCATGTTTGAATGGGATGAGGAAAGTGGCCGCTACATGGCGATGCACCATCCGTTTACGGCGCCACAGTCCGGTTCGGCAGAGAAATTAAAGGCGGCTGCTGGCGAAGCCTTGTCGCGTGGTTATGACGTGGTACTCAACGGCGCAGAGATCGGTGGCGGTTCCATCCGTATCCATAAACCCGAGATGCAACAGGCGGCTTTTGAACTGCTTGGTATCGGTCAGGCGGAAGCGCAGGCCAAGTTTGGGTTTCTGCTCGAGGCACTCAGGTATGGCTGCCCGCCACATGGTGGTATTGCCTTTGGACTCGATCGTATCGCGGCGCTGATGGCCGGCGAGGAATCCATCCGCGATGTGATCGCTTTTCCAAAGACCACCACCGCGCAATGCCCATTGACCGATGCGCCCTCTGCAATTACAGCTGAACAACTGGATGACTTGCACATTGCCGTAAAAACGCAAGACACCTGAGCTTGCCGTGTATGCAAATCACTGATCCATGCGGGACAGAATAACGCAACCCCTGGACCGGCGCGGCGTTACTGCCGCATCCTTTGCGTTCATCTTCTGGGGCCTGGTCCCCATTTATTACAAGGGATTGCAGTCCGTGGATGCCTGGCAGGTGCTGGCCCACCGGATAATCTGGTCCATCCCGATTCTGATCATTGTGCTGGCCTTTCGCGACGGCAAGGACATTTTTAACAGGCTGAAGATAGCCCCGGCGACCTTCGCCTGGCTGATGATTTCAGGCCTGATGATCTCAATTAACTGGCTGGTGTATGTCTGGGCGATTGCCCATGACCATGTGCTGGACACCAGCCTGGGATACTTTCTGACGCCGCTGATCAACGTGATCCTGGGTTTCCTGTTCCTGCACGAACGTCTGACGCATTGGCAGACCCTTGCCGTTGGCCTGGCTGCAGTGGGTACCGGCTACCTTTTCTGGTACCTGCCCGGCACACCCTGGATCGCCGTAACCCTGGCCGTAACATTCGGGCTTTATGCGCTCATACGCAAACGACTGGATGTCGGCCCGATGCTGGGTCTTTTATGGGAAACGCTGCTGATGGGTATGCCGGCCTTGCTCTATTTACTGTGGTTATCCGCACACGGGCAGTTGTTGCTGCTGCCATTGTCAAATCACGTCAACCTATTGCTCATCGCCTCCGGTCTGCCTACGATATTACCTCTGATCTGGTTTAACATGGCGGCCCGACGGCTACCCCTGAGCATTTTGGGCTTTTTCCAGTACATTGCTCCCAGCATGAGTTTTCTTTTGGCGGTCTACCTGTACGGTGAAGCTTTCACGTTTGGACATGCCATCGCGTTCTCTGCTATCTGGCTGGGCCTGGTGTTGGTTTCAATCGAACCTTTCCAACGCGCCAGGAGACGTTTACGTGGTTGACATGACACTAGTCCATGGTTTGTGGCAACGTGGCTGGTCCATGGCCGTGATGGCCGGAAGACTCAGAGCCAGGGGTCACGATGTCAGGGTGTTCAGCTATCCAACACGCAGTGACAGCCTGGATGGTCATGCCGACAGACTGTATCAATTCATCACCAGAGAGGGTGTTGGCCGGCTTGACCTGGTTGGCCACAGTATGGGTGGCCTGGTCATTCTGAACATGCTGAACCGTTACACCGATCTGCCACCCGGAAGGGTTGTGTTGATGGGAACACCCGTCATTGGCAGCAGCGCCGCCCGGCGTCTGGTAAAACTACCGGGACGAAAGTTTTTATTTGGCAAGGCCGGCGAGGACCTGTTACGAGGGTTCCCAAACACACCGGCACGGCATGAGACGGGTATGATCCGGGGTACACGCCCACTGGGTATCGGGCGTATCTCAGGCCGCTTTAACGAACCCAGCGACGGTACGGTCGCCGTTCGTGAAACACAACTGGATGGACTGGCTGACAGTATTGAATTACACCTGACCCATACTCAAATGCTGGTCTCCACCGAGGTTGTGGATCAGGTCGAACACTTTATCTCCAATGGTCGTTTCCTGCACACCCATACAAAAGTGTGATGAAACAGGGCAACGCGCCTTCTTTGCGTCACCGAATGGTCAGGGTTTCGTGATAAAATCGCCGCTGCTAATGTTCTCAAAAGGTATCCGGTTATATGGCAGGTCATTCCAAATGGGCAAACATCCAGCACCGCAAAAAGGCCGTTGATGCCAAGCGGGGTAAGGTTTTCACTCGCGTCAACCGGGAATTGTCCGTGGCGGCGCGTACCGGTGGTGGCGATCCGGACATGAATCCGCGTCTGCGTCTGGCGATTGAAAAAGCCAACGCGGTCAATATGCCCAAGGACAACATCGAGCGCACCATCAAGAAGGCCACCGGTGACCTCGAGGGTGTAACCTACGAAGAACTTCGTTACGAAGGTTACGCACCGGGAGGGGTTGCGGTGCTGGTCGAATGTCTGACCGACAATCGCAACCGCACCGTGGCCGAAGTACGTCACGCCTTCACCAAGCACGGTGGCAACCTGGGGACGGATGGCTCGGTCGCCTACCTGTTTTCCAAACTAGGGGTACTAAACTTTGCCCCCGGAACATCGGAAGACGAGGTCATGGAAGTGGCGCTCGAGGCCGGTGCAGATGATGTCGTTACAGCAGATGACGGCTCAATCGAGGTCGTCACCACGCCGGAAACCTATGATGCGCTGCTTGCAGCCATGAAAACAGCCGGTCTGGCGCCTGAGAATTCTGAGATCACCATGCGCGCCAGCCTGGAGGTCGAACTGGATGTTGAGAGCGGTGAAAAGGTGTTGCGGTTCCTGGACGCACTTGAAGACCTTGACGACACGCAGGATGTTTATTCCAATGCCGACATCCCTGAAAAGGCATATCACTGATTGCAAGATGCGGGCTAACAACATGCGGATACTTGGTATCGATCCTGGCTCACGGATGACCGGTGTGGGCATCATAGAAATACAGGGTGACCACACCAGTGCGCTGTATTTTGATGCGATCAGGGCCGGTAGCGGTGAATTTACCGAGCGACTGGGTATTATCTTTTCTAAATTGAAGACATTGATCCGGGAGTACGAACCGGACCAGGCCGCGATTGAAACGGTATTTGTTGCCCACAATGCCGCCTCGGCGATCAAGCTGGGACAGGCTCGTGGTGCGGCCATATGCGCAGCGATCGAATGTAAGGTGCCGGTGTCAGAGTACAGTCCGCGCTCCATCAAACAAGCCATCGTGGGCCGTGGTGCTGCTGATAAAACCCAGGTACAACACATGGTGGGCATTCTGCTGGGTATTGAGGGGCCGATCCAGAATGACGCGGCCGATGCCCTGGCCGTGGCGCTCTGTCACCAGCACACCCAACATACGCTGGCGCGCATGGTGGCATTGCAGAGATGATGAAGGAATGACCTCATGATCGCCTGTCTGGCAGGTAAGCTACTGGATAAATCACCACCTCACCTGGTGATTGATGTCAGCGGTGTGGGTTACGAGGTTGAAGCCCCGATGGGTGTTTTTCAGGATCTGCCGGCCAATGGTGCTGAGGTGATGTTGTTGATCCACCACCATTTTTCCCAGGACAGCCAGACACTCTATGGCTTTGCCACCACCGGTGACCGTGAGCTGTTCAGAAAGCTTTTGAAGATCAGTGGTATTGGCGCCAAGCTGGCGCTGACCATCCTGTCCGGTGCCAGCGGTGAAGAGTTGACACACTATGTCAGCAGCGGTGATGTCGCGGCGTTGACAGCCATGCCGGGCATTGGCAAGAAAACCGCCGAACGTATCATAATGGAATTGCGCGACAAGCTCGATGGCATCGTCATCGGTCCGGTAAGTGGTGCATCCATAAAGGCCGCGGCGGGCAGCCATGGTCCGGTAGCAGAAGCACGCCATGCGCTGGCGGCGCTGGGCTACAAGCCGGCCGAAATCCAACGTATGATCGGTTCGGTGGCTGAAGCTGGTATGGATGCCGAAGAGATCATCCGCAATGCATTACGAACACGGGTCAAACCAAATGAGTGATGCAATATTGCTGAACAGGAATATGATGCTGTGAGCGAAAGCGACGAGCGCGTGGTTACCCCGCTGGATACGCCTGCCGACAGGTATATGGAAACCAGCCTGCGCCCAAAAACGCTGGATGAGTACATCGGTCAGCCAGTGATGCGTGAAAAACTGAGTATTTTTATCGAGGCCGCACGCCGCCGCCAGGAAGCCCTGGACCATGTCCTGATTTTCGGTCCGCCCGGCCTGGGCAAAACCACCCTTGCACATGTCATCGCCAACGAAATGGGTGTGAATCTGCGCCAGACGTCCGGACCGGTGTTGGAGCGCGCTGGCGACCTGGCTGCGCTGCTGACCAATCTGCAGACTGGCGATGTCTTGTTCGTGGACGAGATCCACCGTCTGTCACCGGTGGTCGAAGAGGTGCTTTACCCGGCGCTTGAAGATTTCCAGATCGATATCATGATTGGTGAAGGCCCGGCAGCGCGTTCGATCAAGTTGGACCTGCCACGTTTCACATTGGTGGGTGCGACCACCCGCGCCGGTCTTTTGACATCACCGTTACGCGACCGGTTTGGTATCGTCGAGCGTCTTGAGTTTTACAGCCCGGCTGAATTGAAGCAGATCGTGACGCGTTCCGCCGGCATCCTGGATATCGATTGTGATGAACACGGTTCCATGGGTATCGCCAGCCGTGCACGCGGAACACCGCGGATCGCCAACCGTCTGTTGCGCCGCGTGCGTGATTTTGCCGAGGTCAAGGGCGATGGTTTGATCAATGAAGCGATTGCCATGGGTGCAATGGATATGCTCAAGGTGGACGCCAGCGGTTTTGACACCATGGACCGGCGTTTGCTGAAACTGATTATCGACAATTTTGGTGGTGGCCCGGTCGGTGTCGAAAGCATTGCAGCGGCGCTTTCGGAAGAACGCGGCACCGTGGAAGACGTGCTCGAACCCTTTTTGATCCAGCAGGGTTATATCACCCGCACCGCACGCGGGCGTATGGTGACGGCCAGGGCCTATCAGCATTTCGGTCTCGATAAGCCCGACAGCGGTGATAATGATCTTTTTCCGGGTAATTAAACCCTTTTTCTATTAATGGCCGTATTTAAGAGAACGAAATATGCTGACATTTGTCTGGAATGTAAGGGTGTACTGGGAAGATACCGATGCCGGCGGTGTGGTCTACCACGCACGCTATCTGCATTTTTTTGAGCGCGCACGCACCGAATGGCTAAGAAGTCTGGGTGTACAGCAGGCAAAAATGGCAGAGCAGGACAACAGGATTTTTACCATTCTCAATATGAATATTGATTTTGTACAGGCGGCGCGTCTGGATGATGAACTGGCAGTCAGTGTGCATTCCGCACAAGCCGGTGGTGCAAGAATGACGTTTGATCAGTCGATTGATCGCCGCGCCGATGGGCAGTTGATCGCCAAAACCAATGTTACCGCCGCCTGTCTGCGGGCAGATAAATTTAAACCAACACGAATACCCGAATGGATCAGGACGGAGATCAATCATGCAAAATGATTTACAAGTCTGGCAGTTGATACTGCAGGCCAGCTGGATGGTGAAAATGGTATTGGCCGTGTTATTGGCGGCCTCGTTATCATCCTGGATGATCATTTTCCGTAAACGCCAGATGCTGTCTAAAGCCGAGAAGGGCGCGTTGGCATTTGAGGAGCAGTTCTGGTCCGGTACCGATCTGACCCGTCTTTATGAGGTATCCAGTCGCAACAACACCGCTGAAGGCCTGGAACAGATTTTCGAGGCCGGCTTCAAGGAATTTACCCGTATGCGCGAACAGGGGCATATGACCCCCGGAACGATGGTCGAGGCGGCCCAGCGTGGTATGCGCATCGCCCTTGTGAGGGAGACCGGTCGGCTTGAACAGCACCTTAATTATCTCGCGACGGTGGGTTCGACCAGCCCTTATATTGGCCTGTTTGGAACGGTCTGGGGGATCATGACCTCGTTCCACCAGTTGGCCAATGTCAACCAGGCAACCATCGCCATGGTGGCACCGGGTATATCTGAAGCTTTGATTGCCACGGCCATGGGTCTTTTTGCGGCCATTCCGGCCGTGATCGCCTACAACCGTTATTCCAACCAGGTTGAACGTCTCGAGGTCCGTTACGACAATTTTAAAGAAGAGTTCTCCACCATTTTACAACGCCAGGCGCACGCGCTGGTTAATGGCTGAGAAGCGAGCGTGATGGAAACACTACGCAAAAAACGCAGACCCATGGCGGAAATCAACGTCGTGCCGTATATCGACGTGATGCTGGTGTTGCTGGTCATTTTTATGATCACAGCACCACTTCTGAACCTCGGTGTAGAAGTTGATTTGCCCAAGGCCGATGCAGAACCGCTCGACAGTCAACAAAACACGGAACCGATGGTGGTCACGGTGCTCAAGAACGGTGACCTTTACCTCAATGCAGGTGGCAAAAAAGATGCCATCAACAGTGGTCTGATCGATCCGGAATCACTGGTAACGACGGTTGCAGCGATCGTGCGGCGTAATCCGGACTTACAGGTACTGGTGGGTGGTGACCAGGCCGTGGGTTACGGGCATATTTACGCGGCCATGGTATTGCTGCAAAAAGCCGGGGTTAAAAAAGTAGGTTTGATGAGTGACCCGCTCGATAGCATTGAAGGTGTGGCTGGGGGTTGATGGCAGCGTGCATGAATTCTGGGCGCAATCACGGGCTTTTGGGCTAACCCTTGCGGTCCATGTCATCATGGCCGCGATCGTAGTCATCGGGACCCTGCACTGGCAACCTTTTCGCCCACCCGTCCTGACCGGTCTAACCATAGAGGCTGTGATGGTGGATACAAAGGCCCTCAGACAGCGACGCGAAAAGGCGGCGAGGGAAGCGCTACTGGCAGAGCGGCGTAAAGCTGCAAAAGCGCGCCGAGCGCAAGAACTCAAGGAGCGTCAGGCGCTTGAAGCCCTCAAAGCACGTAAAAAACGGGAAGAAGACCTGCGTTTGCAACAACTGCGTAAAAAGCAGGAAGCGAACCACCAGGCCCGTTTGAAAAAACAGCAAAAGGAAATCGAAAAGGTTCGCAAGCAGCGAAAGCAAGCGGAGCGAAAACGCAAGATAGAGGAAGAAAAGCTGAAACAGCTGGATGCCCGCAGGCAGGCTGAAAAAGCTGCCCAGCAGCGTTTGCAACGAGAAGCAGAGTTGCAACGGCAGATGGCCGCGGAACAGACCGCAGTGCGAGCCGGCCAGCTGGCGACGCTGGCCCAACAATATGCACTCGCGATACAGGCGCAGGTGACCAATAACTGGTTACGGCCACCCACAGCCCGGCCCGGTTTGCGTTGTATACTGAAAATCGTACAGATACCAGGCGGTGAAGTGATCTCGGCTGCGATTGCCGGGTCGTGCAACGGTGATGAAGCGACCCGCCGTTCATTGGTCGCAGCGGTTGAACGGGCTGGCTCTCTACCTTATCGCGGGTTTGAAGACGTGTTTGTACGTGAAATTGATTTCCTATTCAAGTATGACGGTGACTGAAGTGATGCAAAAAACAATCCATGCCCTCGTTTTCCTGTTGTTTTGTCAGCTTGCGCAGGCCAAACTCGAAATTGAGATTGTCCAGGGCAACGCCAGCGCCCTGCCCATTGCGATTATACCGATGCAGTGGCGTGCTGATGGGCCGCCGCCGCTGACGGGCGTGGCGGATGTCATCTCGTCGGATTTATACCGCTCGGGTCTGTTTGCGCCACTGGATGATGAGGACATGGTGGACCGGCCCGTGGACGCCGAGTCCATCCGCTTCGGTACCTGGCGTCTGCTCAAGACGGACTACATCGTCATCGGCTGGGTTAATGACAGCCCCAGCGGTTATGACATCGTTTATCAGTTATTTGACGTACATACCCAGGAACGTCTGTTATCACAGATCGCCAGTGTAGGTCCCGGCGACTTGCGTTTTGGCGCGCACCGTGTAGCGGATGCCATATATGCAAAGCTGACCGGGGTGCCAGGGGCCTTTTCCACACGTATTGCCTACGTGTCCGCCACAGGTACAGACCAGCAGTCGAAGTATGAACTTTTTGTCGCGGACGCGGACGGTTACAACCCACAGCCGGTGGTGGGTTCCCCGGAGCCGTTGTTATCACCCAATTGGTCACACAATGGCAAGCGTCTCGCCTATGTTTCTTTTGAAAAAGGAAATTCTGCCATTTATATACAGAATGTTGCCACCGGTGCGCGTGAACTGGTGTCGTCCGGTCGTGGCATCAACGGTGCACCTGCCTTTTCACCCGATGATCGCTACCTGGCGCTGACCTTATCCAGATCCGGCAACCCCGAGATTTTCATCAAGGACCTGACAACGGGCAGAGATCGTCAACTGACCCAACACTGGGCCATCGACACGGAACCCGCCTGGTCACCCGATGGTAAATGGATTTATTTCACCTCGGACCGCGGCGGAAGACCGCAGATTTATCGAGTGCCGGTCACAGGTGGAACACCCTCACGTATAACCCGCGAAGGCGATTACAACGCAAGGGTGACGATTTCTCCTGACGGGAAGCGAATTGCTGTAGCGCATGGAAGGGGAAACGAGTATCGTATAGCCATACTGGACATGCAAACCGGGCGTATGCGCACCCTGACCCCGGGCGTGCTGGATGAATCGCCCAGTTTTGCTCCCAATGGCAGCATGATTTTATATGCGACCCGTGAAGCCGGCAGGGGTGTTCTTGCCGCGGTTTCAGCCGACGGTAATGTACGTCAGCGGCTGATACTGACTGAAGGTGACGTGAGAGAACCGGCATGGTCTCCCGTTATCAGGTAAAATTAATAGCTGTTTCGTGTTTTTGAAAATAATACCTGGAGGAAAAAAATGAATACTACCTGGCGCCTGTTGCTTGCCCTGGCCATCGTGTTCTCAATTACGGCCTGCAAAACAACCGAACCTGAACCCGCAGTAACCACCGAACCCGTTGAAGCGGCACCCGTCGTAGAAGAGGCCGTGACGATTGCTGCACCGGATCCGCGCGACTACACCGATGTGAGGAATTTCGATAACAGCGAAAGCCTGTTATCCAAACGGGTTATCTATTTTGATTTTGACAAGTCCGAAGTCAAGGCAGAGTACCGGGACATCGTTGCAGCCCACGCAGCCTATGTTGCTGCAAACGGTAGCGCCCGAGTCATCCTTGAAGGCCATGCAGACGAACGTGGTACACGTGAATATAACCTCGGTCTCGGCGAACGCCGCGGCGATGCGATCTCCGGGTTGATGTCGGCCGCAGGCGCCATGGGTGGCCAACTGAACGTGGTCAGCTACGGTGAAGAACGCCCCGTATGCCGGGTCAGCGATGAGAACTGCTGGTGGCAGAACCGTCGCGTGGAGATCGTTTACACCGCGAGATGACAATACGTTCATTGCGATTGATAGTGGTTCAAATGGCCGGCTTCGCGCTGGCTATTTGTATTGCTGTACCGGTTCAGGCACAGCAGGACAATCAGGCCATGGTCGATATGGTCATACAGATCCAGCAGTTGCAGGATGAGGTGCGTACGCTCAGGGGCATGCTGGAAGACCAGTCTGCCGAACTTGAAAACCTGAATAATCGCCAGAGAGACCAGTTTCTTGATCTTGACCAACGTATCAACGATTTTCGCAATACCAATCGGGGTCCGGTTGTTTCAGCACCAACCCAGGCGGGCGTGACCACCGCCGCAGCGACCATGGACAGGCAACAGGGGACTACGAAACCGACAGATAGACCGGCTGTGAGAAAATCCGTCGGTACGCAGTCTTCGGTCACGGCATTGGCGACACCGGACACGCAAGCCCGTGACATGGCAGCTTCGCCAGAAAACGAAAAGGCAGCCTATGACCGTGCTTTCGGGTCGCTCAAAGAACTCAATTACGCGGATGCCGCGGAACAATTCCAGTCATTTCTGCAACAATATCCCAACAGTGAGTTTGCAGATAACGCGCAATACTGGCTGGGTGAGTCCTATTACGTCACGCGCAATTATGACATCGCCCTGGAGGCTTTCCAGAAGTTGCTGGGCAACTACCCCGAAAGCCCCAAGGTTGCAGATGGTTTGTTAAAAATCGGCTACACACATTATGAGCTCAAGCAATGGGATCAGGCCCGTGCTGCGCTCGAGCAAGTGCAACAGCAGTACCCCAACACCACGCTGGCCCGTCTGGCCGACAGCCGTTTGCGCAGCATGAAACTAGAAGGGCATTACTGAGTCCTGGCATCACCGTCGTTCCGGACAAGCGCAGCGCGATCCGGAATCCACCCCCCCCGTCGTTCCGGACAAGCGCAGCGCGATCCGGAATCCACC
>CAZYVH010000013.1:0-3433 GCA_964650905.1 uncultured Wenzhouxiangellaceae bacterium
GCCGGTACCTTGCCAGTAGGTATCCCAGCTGGCGCATATCTGTGATGTTTTTGACATGACACTAGTATAGCAACCGCAATTCGATAACAATACTCCAAACTTCCACAGCATTGGGACCTTGCGGGGAATTGGACTTAGCAGATGACGGGTAATATCGCACAAATCAGCACCGCTGCCAGAAAGGCAGCCCGGGCCCAGGATTGGGACACCGTTGCCGCCTGTGCCAATGCCATTTTGCTGCAGGATGAACGCAGTGCCGAAGGGTATTTCCTGACCGGCCTGGTCGAGCGGGCCGCCCGACGGCCCGTTAGAGCGGCTCAGGCCTTTGAAAAAGTGCTTGAGCTGGACGACGGGCGTTACGATGCGGCGGTGGAATTGGCCAACCAGTACTCCATCGCGCGGCGTAATGCGGAAGTGGCGGAATTACTGGCGAAATACGAGGGCATGCTCGGCAACAGCCCTATGTACCTCGATCTGGCGGGTACGGTGTACACGGAGATCGGCATGCCTGAGAAGGCCTGGCCTTTGTACAAAAAAGCCAACGAATTGCAACCGGGGATCGACCTGTTCATGGCCAATCTGGCTGCCTGTGGGGTTTTCCTCGGCAAGATTGAAGAAGCCAGTGAGATTTACCGCAGCCTTTTGAAGCGCTTTCCCAATCACCGCCGCAATCATTACCAGTTGTCCCGTCTGGGTAAAGCCTGCGATACCACCCATATTGAACAAATGAAAGACATTCTCAAAACTGTGAATGACACACCGGACAAGAATATCTTCATGTACTACGCCTTGGGCAAGGAACTCGAGGATCTGGAGGAGTGGGAAGAAGCCTTCAAATACTACCAAAAAGGCGGTGACGCGGTATGCAGCGTTGCAAACTACGATATCGGCTCGGATATCGCATTGATCGATAAAATCATCGAGGTCTGTCATGCTGGCTGGCTCAAAAATGCCACGGCCATAGCCGGTGTCCCGGAAAATGACAAAACGGGCAATGACAAAACACCCATATTTATCGTTGGCCTGCCACGCACCGGGACCACCCTGACCGAGCGTATTATTTCGAGCCATTCGCAGGTTGAAAGCCTGGGTGAGACCCAGTTTTTGCAGATGGTGTTACGTCGCGAGAGCGGGGTCAAAAATATCGAAAGCATGACACCGGAAATGATTGCAGCGGTTGCAAGCCGGGATCCACAGCGTATCGCAACTGGCTACATGGATTCGGTCAGGTACCGGCAAGGTGATGCACCGATGTTTATTGACAAACTACCGTTCAATTTCCTCTACATCGGCTTTATTGCCAAGGCCTGGCCAGACGCGCGCATCGTCCACCTGCACAGGAACCCGATGGACGCGTGTTTTTCCATGTACAAGCAGGTGTTCACCTGGGCGTACAAGTTTTCCTACTCACTGGAGAATCTGGGCAAATACTATGTGGCCAATGAGCGCCTGCGTAATCATTGGCGAGAAGTGATAGGTGCCCGTTTGATTGAGGTGGAATATGAATCACTGGTCAATGACCAGGAAGCCCAGACCCGCAGCTTGCTGGATAGACTTGGACTCGATTTTGAACCCGCCTGTCTTGACTTTGACAAAAATGAGACGCCCAGCGCCACCGCCAGTTCTGTGCAGGTACGGGAAAAGGTTCACCGTCGCTCGATCAATAAATGGTCCCATTTCGCGCGACAGTTACAACCTTTAAGGGGGTATCTGGAAAAAGCGGGTATCAAGGTTGAATGATGCACAATGGCAGTGATGATCTTGCCCGCTTGAGCAAGGCAGCCAGGCAGGCTGTACAGGGCAAGGACTGGGCAACGGTCGCGACGCTTGCCAGGAAAATCCAGAAACACTATAAGAAAAACCCTGAAGGTTATTTTTTGCATGGATTGGCGGACAAGGCGGCACAACGCACACAAGCGGCTGCAACGGCGTTCTTAAAAGCACTCAAGCTCGATGCCAGGCGCTATGATGCGGCGGTCGAACTGGCCAACCAGTATTTGCTCTTGCTACGCCATGGTGAAGCCTTTGAATTGTTGCGCCGCTATGAGTCTCGGCTGGACAACAGTCCGCTCTATCTTTATATGGCAGCATCCACCTATTCAAGACTCGGCCTGCATGCAAGGGCATGGCCCCTTTACCAGAAAGCCAATCGACTACAACCGGATGTTGATGACTTGCGCGCCAATCTTGCTGCCTGCGCTGTGCTTGTAGGCAGAATTGAAGAAGCAACCTCTGCCTATCAGAACCTTCTGGAAAAGCACCCGCAGCACCAAAGAAACCACTATGCGCTGTCCCGCCTGAAGCGGGCAAAGGATGCCGTACACGTGGAGCAGATGCAACGGGTGTTGGAAGTCAACCGCTTGCCGGCTGAAAAGAACATCTTTTTATACTACGCCATTGCCAAGGAACTCGAAGACCTCGAGCGCTGGCAGGAGGCCTTCCATTATTACAAACTGGCGGGCGAGGCGGTGAGCAGGGTAGCGACTTATGATGTCGCTACCGATACCCGTATCATGAACAGGATCATCGAGGTTTGTGATGCTGACTGGTTGGCAGACAGCCACGCTCAGAGGGGGACGGGACAATGGGAAAAAACACCGATTTTCATTGTCGGTCTGCCACGCACAGGAACCACGTTGATGGAACGGATTGTTGCCAGTCACTCGCAGGTCGATAGCGCTGATGAAACTTATTTCCTGCAGATGTCAATCCGGCATGCTGCTGTCGGTGGGGGTATAGGCGATCTGGACCCGGTGATTATTGAGAAGGCGGCGCACAGGAATATCAGGTCCATTGCTGAAAAGTACATGTCGTCGGTGGACTACCGGCTCGGCGATCGACCCCTGTTTATTGAAAAGTTTCCTTTTAATTTTTTGTATCTCGGGTTTATCGCCAAGGCGTTTCCCGGTGCTCATTTGATTCACCTCAGACGCAATCCCATGGATGCATGCTTTGCCATGTATAAACAGTCCTTTTTCAAGTTTGCCTACACGCTCGAAAATGTAGGAAAATATTACCTTGCATTTGAACGCCTTTACAATCACTGGAAAGACGTGCTGTCAGATCGTCTGATTGAAGTGAATTATGAAGCCCTGGTCACTGATCAGGAAACTCAGACACGAGCTGTATTGAAAAGGCTGGGTCTTGATTTTGAACAGGCCTGCCTTGATTTTGAGCAGAATACGGCCCCCAGCGCGACTGCCAGCACGGTGCAGATCCGTGAGAAGGTACACACGCGTTCGGTCAACAAATGGAAACATTTCCGTGAGCAGTTACAGCCTCTGAAAGACTACCTTGACCAGGCCGGTATCCACACAGATTAGAGTGTTCGAGCTGGCTACACACGCTATAGGACGTGAGGGTGTCAGTTAGCTGTAGCCGGGACCGTAATCCGTCGGGAACGGATTATCGAGTGCCCAGGGATGGCTTGAAC
>CAZYVH010000013.1:3533-26902 GCA_964650905.1 uncultured Wenzhouxiangellaceae bacterium
ACCCGGGCTCAATGCCAGGCCGGGCTGGATTTGCGTACGCTTTCGACCAGCGTGGTCATGTGCCCGACAGGGACATCAGGTGTGATCCCGTGACCGAGGTTAAACACGTGGCCCGCACCCTGACCAAAGCTCGCCAGGGTTTCCTCTACCTGCTGTTCGATAATAGCGGGTCGGGTGAGCAAAATGGCCGGGTCGAGATTACCCTGCAGGGCAACGCGCTCGCCCACCCTCTGTCTGGCTTCTTTCAATGTAATCGTCCAGTCCACACCGATGGCATCGCAACCGCTATCGGCCAATGCTTCGAGGTGCGTGTTGCAGCCTTTGCAAAAAAGCACTGCCGGGACACGTTGGCCATTGTATGAACGGTGTAGTCCCGAAACGATTTTAGCCAGGTAATTCAGGGAGAAATCCCGAAACATGGCAGGTGCCAGTACGCCGCCCCAGGTGTCGAATATCTGCACGGCTTGTGCACCACTTTCGATTTGTGCATTCAAATAGGCGGTGACCGAATCGGCCAGTTTGTCGAGTAGTTGATGTGCTGTTTTCGGGTCGCTGTAAATCAAACTCTTGATCCTGGAAAAACTTTTGCTGGTACCGCCTTCCACCATATAGGTCGCCAGTGTCCACGGGCTGCCACTGAAACCGATCAGGGGAACTTCGCCATCCAATGTCTTCCGGATCAACGCCACCGCGTCCATAACGTAGCGAAGGGATTGCCATGGATCCACTGTTTGCAGCCGGTTAATGTCGGCTGCTGACTCAATTTTCTTTTCAAAACGTGGGCCTTCGCCGGTTGAGAAATACAAGCCCATCCCCATGGCATCGGGAACGGTCAGTATGTCTGAAAACAGGATAGCTGCATCGATCCCAAACCTGCGTAACGGTTGCATGGTTGCTTCGCAGGCAAGTTCCGGGTTACTGCACAGGTTCATGAAACTGCCGGCCCGGTCACGTAATTCGCGGTATTCTGGCAGGTAGCGACCAGCCTGGCGCATGACCCACACAGGTGTACGCTCGGTAGGCTGGCGCAAAAGCGCCCGCAAATACAGATCATTTTTTTTCGTAGAATTCATTTCAAGCCTTTTTAGCCTGGCTGGCCTTGAGGGCTGCGATAATCTGTTGATCATCGCAGCTACTGTCAATGACGCCATGACCGGCGGTGTTGATCAAAATCAGCCGGAGTGAGCCCGTGAGGGCCTTTTTATCCAACTGCATGGATTCGAGTATGTCTTCAGGGTGCAGATTATCCGGTAATTCGGTGGGTAAGCCAAATGTTTTCAGCAAGCGGCCAAGACGGTTGTTGAATCCCGCTTCACACATCCCGCATTGTTCGCTGAGCCTGCCGGCCACCCGCATGCCAATGGCAACTGCTTCGCCGTGCAGGTATCGATCATAGCCAGTCAATGTCTCCAGCGCGTGGGCAAAACTATGGCCAAAATTAAGCAGGGCGCGGACCCCTGTTTCAAGTTCGTCCTCGGCAACCACGGCGGCCTTGTTGACGATGCTCCGCCTGATCATTTGGGAGAGTGATTCTTTGTCTCTGTCGACAATGCTTTTGCTGTTGGCCTCCAGCCAGTCGAGTAAGCCAGCGTCCCGTACACACGCGATCTTGATGATTTCTGCCATTCCCGCCGTAAATTCGCGTTCAGGCAGGGTTGCGAGCGTGGCGATGTCAACCAGTACCGCACCCGGTTGGTGGAAGGCGCCAATGAGGTTCTTGCCCTGTGGGTGATTGACACCGGTTTTACCACCAACCGACGCATCAACCTGGGCGAGCAGCGAAGTGGGTATCTGGATGAAACGGATGCCGCGCATGTAACTGGCGGCGGCAAAACCGCCCATATCTCCGATGACACCACCACCCAGCGTTAGCAAAGTGGTGTCACGCATGGCCCGAATCTCAACCAGTTTATCGATGATCATCGACCAGTATCGCGTGGTTTTATATGTTTCCCCGTCCGGCAGCACCAGTGTATGTGGCTCGGTGTCGGGCAATGCATCCAGGAGTGTTTGCAGGTACAACGGGGCAACCGTTGTATTACTGACAATCAGGGCTTTACCGCCGGTTGGCATATCGACAAGTGATTTTATCGTTGATAGTGTGCCATGACCAATGAATACCGGGTAGCTGCGTGCTTCCAGTTTGATGTTAACCCGCATGGGTCTTCCCCGTATCGCTCAGTGGGTCAAGGTGGTCTAAAATCGCACGGGACAAAGCTTTTGAAGTGGTGTGGATGCTATGTCTTCCGGTTGTATATGTCAGGTCAGCGATCGCTGTGTAAAGCGGGTTTCGTAGCTGTGCCAGTGTCTCGAGCCGTTCTGCTTTATCCCCAGCTTGCAGAAGTGGACGGTTTTTGTCCAGACTTAGCCTCCTTAGCTGGTTTTCAACGCTGGTTTTCAAGTAAACGACAGTTCCCCTGCTGACCAGCAGGCGCCGGTTTTCATCCCGGCACACAACCCCGCCACCGGTCGCGATCAATACGCCCTGTCCGGCTGTCAGCTGTTTTAGCAATTGAGTCTCGCGGGTACGGAAACCTGTCTCACCTTCAATTTCAAAAATAAGATTGACACTGGCACCGGTCAGGTGTTCGAGTTCCTGATCGCTGTCATAAAAACGCAGCCCAAGCATTTTTGCCAGCTTTTTACCAATCGTCGTTTTACCTGACCCCATTGGGCCAACCAGGAAAATATTGGGTAAAGACTTTCTCATGTCTGCAAATGCCCTGACGATTACAACGTGCAAGCCAGCCTGGCTTTGGGTACCATGGCTAGCAGTCTGCCAGGGTCTGATTAACAGGATGGGTGACGCTATACATGTTACGTTTTTTTATCATATTCTCGGTATTGCTTCTGGGTCTGTTTACCTTGGAGATTCTACAGCCCGCGGAAAAGTACGTCATCCTTCCATTCACATCCATGGTGGCCGATATCAGCGTGTGGATTGTGCAGTTTTTTGACCACAACGTTATGGCCAGTGGTAATGTCATCCGTGACCAGGTCTCTGGTTTCGGTGTGCGTATTGAACGTGGTTGCAATGGCCTGGAGGCAGTCATTATCCTGTTTTCCGCTATTTTCGCCTTCCCGGCGCCTTTCAAAAACAAGTTGATTGGCTTTGCAATCGGGTTTTTCGCAATTCAATTTATCAACCTGATCAGGATTATCAGTCTTTTTTATCTCGGGCAATGGAACTACAGCGCGTTTGAATGGTTTCACCTCTATCTTTGGCAGAGCCTGATCATACTCGATGCGCTGGTGATATGGCTGATATGGCTGCGCACGCTGCCACGTCCCGGTTTGTGCACAACGGGGGCTGAGCTGGAAACAGCATAGTGCTCCTTCAACAGGAATATTCATGCGAATCCTGATTGCAGGCTGCGGTTTTGTAGGGGACAGCCTGGCACGCAGGTTGGTGTATGACGGCCATCGTGTTTTCGGTCTGAAACGCAATGTTTCCAGTTTGCCATCAGGCGTCCAGGCAGTCCCGGCGGATCTCACCGATGCCGCCACGCTCACACACCTGCCTGGCAATATCGATTGCCTGGTGTTCATGCCGACGCCGGCAAAGCGGGATCGGGACAGTTACACTGAGGTATTTATTGACGGCTGGAAGAACCTCTGGAACGCATTCGGGCAACCCCCGGGTCGCAGTATCGTGGTTTCAAGCACGGCTGTTTATGGCCAGTCAGATGGCAGCCTGGTGAATGAGGATTCGTCAGCCGTACCTACGGGGTTTAATGGTGAGGTGCTGCTTAAATTGGAACAATTGACCACGTACTGCGCGGAAAACTGTACCATCATACGTTGTTCTGGCATATACGGTCCGGGCCGTGACAGGCTCATCAGGCAGGCTGTATCTGCTGATCTTGAAATTCAACGTTCACCACCTCATTTTAGCAACCGCATACACCGTGATGACGTTGCTGGTGTATTGCGCCATTTGTTAATGATAGAGACACCGGAACCGTTGTATCTGGCATCTGACAACCGGCCGACACCAAGATACGAAGTTCTGGCCTGGCTTGCAAAACAGCAAGGTTTTGCAGCCCCAAAGGCCCTTGTTGTAAGTGGGGCAGCCCGCGGCAAGCGTGTAGATAACCAGAAGCTCCGCAACAGTGGCTACAGGATGCTGTACCCGGATTATCGTGCCGGTTACAGGCCATTGCTTTGATTGATGTGTGTTAACAGGCCTAAGGAATGAAGATGAATATGCCAACTGAAGTTATGGGACGGTTTGAGCAGGGCATGCAGGCCGCGATAGAGGAGGGGGAACCGGAGCCCACGGCGATGTCATTGGCGACACTTGGCAGCGTCGGGAAAGTATCGGTCAGAACGGTATTATTGAAGGATTTTGACGCAGACGGTATGGTTTTTTACACCAATACACACTCGATCAAGGGCCGTCAACTCGCGCTCAACCCGCAGGCCGCCTTATGTATTGTATGGAAATCCATCTTTCAACAAGTACTGATTGAGGGCACTACCCGGTTAGTGTCAGGCGCCGAGGCAGATGCCTATTTTGCCAGTCGCCCGTATGGCAGCCAGCTGGGTGCATGGGCTTCTTTACAATCGCAGCCACTTGACAGCCGTGCGACACTTGAGCGTCGGGTCGAGGAATTTGAACAGAAATTTGAAGGACGGGATATCCCCAGACCACCGCATTGGTCAGGTTACCGACTCGCACCCAGTATGATTGAATTCTGGTACGGAATGGCAGACCGCTTGCACGACCGCTTTCGTTTTACTCTTGAAAATGACGTCTGGACCCGGCAACGGTTATACCCCTGACCCCGTCATTCCCGCGCAAGAACGTCATGCCGGGCCACGACCCGGTATACGAATCTAAGGCACAAACCACGGTAAACGGATTGAGATCCCGGGTTCCGCTATTCGCGGCCCCGGGATGACGTTTTAATACGCGTAGCGCCGTGATTGGGGGATACCGGTAGGTCCCGGCACCGGGTCGTCGTGGCCCGGCATGACGTCTTCCGCTATTCCTGGCCCCGGGATGACGGTGTTATTCGGTATAAAACTGTTGTCTGAAGTTCAGGCTGAAAGGTTGTTTTTCACCCTTTGGCGTGACCTGGACGGTAAAGTCAAACGTTTCCATATTCCGAACTGATAGTTCACCAATGTAATAGACGGCGCCGTCGCCGTCATTGACCTCCCGTAAATTGATATTGCGTGTTTGACCTGTGAGGTTACGGGCGCTCACTGTGACAGTGGCCATGATTGCGGTTTCGGTCTGTTTGTCGGCCTTGTGCATGACAGAAATATTGATCAGTCCGCGGCTGTCAGAACGGCGGATACCGTAAGCTTTGGCGACTGCAGGGGCGATCAGGCTGGAATTGAGTGCATTGTAATAGACTTTGTAATCACCAAACTCCTGCGCCTGTTGCGCCTGAGCAGGAATTGCCGGCAATAGAGCCAGCAGAATAATCATTCTCAATAGTTTTCTCATCTGTCAGGTCCTTTTCCAAAAGCCCGGCTTTGTTGCTGGGGGTGATGACAGGCAGGAGCGGCCGGTTCTGATTTTTCCTGTAACTGATACCTACCATCCTAGCAGAAGCAACAGAAAACGCAGCGCGATCAATGCAAACAGCGGTGAAAGATCAATACCCCCCATGGCCGGGATTAACCTTGAAAACGGTCTTAACAGCGGTTCTGTCAACTGATAAATCAGTGGAATCATGGGGTGGTGGGACTGCCCGGCAATCCAACTGACGATGACTCTGGCGATGATCAGCACAATATATGTGAACAGTAAAGTCACCAAAAGCTTTCGTACTGCATAGAGCAGCAGAAACTGGGTACCGAAGGGTAAGTGGCTCAACTGACTGATAATTAAAAGTTGCAGCAATTCCAACGCCAACATGATAATAACCGAAGATGTGTCCAATTTGCCGATGGAAGGAATGACGCGTCGTGTTGGTTTTAGCACCGGTTCGGTAATCCTGATGAGGAACTGGCACAAAGGGTTGTAAAAATCTGCCCTTACCCATTGCAGCAACAGCCTCAGCAAAATAGCGGTCACGTAGAGGTCGGTCAAGGTACTGATCAGGTAAATGATTGCGGCCGACGGGTTCATTGTGTTGCACCGGTGGCAAACTCCTGTCCACGCCGGGTCGCGGTGGCGATCGCTTTCGCAATCAGGTCTTTAAAACGTCCGGCCGAAAGTACATTCAGGGCTGCTTCGGTCGTGCCACCGGGGGTGGTTACCTGCCGGCGCAGCTCGGCAACATCCAGGGCGCTTTGGGCCGCCATCGCACTGGCGCCGTAGGCGGTTTGCAACGCGAGTTTGGCTGCAATGTCACTTGACAGTCCCAGTTCTGTGCCAGCCTCGCGTAGCGCTTCTATCAGGTAAAAGAAATAGGCTGGACCACTACCTGAAACAGCCGTCACAACATCCAGGAGTTTTTCCTCGTCCAGCCATACAACTTCACCGGCTGACTGCATCAGTTTTTGTGCCACTTCACGCTGTCCGGGGCTGCAGTTTTCCTGTGCATACAAGCTGGTCATGCCCAGACCTATCAGGGCGGGTGTATTTGGCATGCAGCGAATGATGGCTGCCTGGTTTTTGACATATGAGGCGATGCGGTCAACAGGGATACCGGCGGCAATGGACACCAGCAACTGGCCACTGTTAAGCTGCTCGCCAATTTCTTCCAGGACGAGCGGTAAAACCTTGGGTTTGACCGCCAGGACAATGGTATCCATTCCCCTTATGGCCTCAACGGCCGTTTTAAAACAATCCAGCGACCAGCGTTCTTCAAGTCGCCGGCGGGTCTCCGGGTCCGGGTCCACTACCCGGATGGTTTGGATACTGAGGCCGGAGGCATACAGGCTGGAAATCAGCGCAGTCGCCATATTTCCTCCGCCGATAAATACGATTTTCATGGTGCTATCCTGTCGTCATTGCTCATTATTCAGAGGTTCCTCAAGTTTCCCGCCTGCCCAGCAGGTCCGTTCCGATGCGTACCATGGTGCTGCCTTCAGCAATAGCAATCTCAAGATCGGATGACATCCCCATGGACAAGGTGTCAAGTTGGTAGCCGCTTTGCAATAGCGCTTCGTATAGCAACCGCACTCGACGAAAACTCTCACGTTGTTGATCAGGGTCATCGCTCAGCCTGGGGATCGCCATCAGCCCTCTCAGTTTGATGTTGGTAAAACGACCTGCCAATTGTGCCAGTTGCATAATTTCCCCAGGATCAGCACCGGCCTTTTGTGGCTCACGGTCAATATTGACTTGTAGGCAGATATTTAATGGACCCAGTGCAGGCGGCCGCTGCCTGGCCAGGCGTTCCAATATGCGCTGCTTGTCCACGCTTTGCACCCACTGAAAATGCCCGGCGATGGCGCGTGTTTTATTGGACTGTAGGGTGCCGATAAAATGCCATTGAATCTCCAGAGCTTCGAGTTGCCGTTGTTTGTGCAGTGCCTCCTGGAGTTGGTTTTCGCCGAAAGAGGTCACACCCAGGCTATTCAACACCTGGATTTTCTCTGCCAAATGTCGTTTGCTGACTGCAAGGAGTGCAACTTCATCGGTTTGTCGGCCGGCCCTCGTACAGGCCTTTTCCATTCGTTGCCTGATGGTCTGCAGTCTTGTAAGTGCATCATTCATGTTGCAGTGTGTGTACGCATTGTTCTATGGTTAGGGAATCGGTTTCAAGCATTGTTTCAATTTTGAGTCATAATGCACCGTAACGCTACTTATATCCTGGTAAGGAGTACTTATGGATATTGCTGAGTTGTTGGCCTTTTCGGTAAAAAACGAGGCGTCGGACCTGCATTTGTCGTCTGCTCTGCCGCCTATGATTCGTGTAGATGGCGACCTGCGTCGCTTAAATTTGCCGGCGTTGGATAACCAACAATTGACCGAATTGCTGTATAGCACCATGAACGACAATCAGCGCCGTGACTTTGAAGCCAACCTGGAAGTCGATTTTTCCTACGCGGTGCCGGGCCTTGCACGTTTCCGTGTGAATTGTTTCCACAATGACCGTGGTGTGGGCGGTGCGTTCCGTACCATCCCGATTGTGGTCTGGACGCTGGAGGATATCGGCGCGCCCCCGTCATTCAAGGATATTATCAATGTCCCACGTGGTCTGATTCTGGTGACCGGGCCAACCGGATCGGGAAAGTCCACCACCTTGGCGGCGATGATTGACCACCTCAACAAAACCGTGGCCGGGCATGTCCTGACGATTGAGGACCCGATCGAATTTGTGCACACATCACGCAAATGCCTGATCAATCAACGTGAAGTGCATCGCGATACCCACGGCTTTAACCAGGCGCTGCGTTCGGCACTGCGCGAGGACCCGGATATCATTCTGGTTGGTGAACTGCGTGACATTGAAACCATCCGCCTGGCTCTGACCGCTGCGGAGACCGGTCACCTGGTTTTTGGCACCCTGCATACGAGTTCTGCCGCCAAGACCATCGATCGCATCATTGATGTGTTTCCTGCTGGTGAGAAAGCCATGGTCCGTTCCATGTTGTCAGAGTCATTGCGTGCAGTGATTGCGCAAACCCTCATGAAGCGTATTGGCGGTGGCCGGGTTGCCGCGCATGAAATCATGTTGGCGACACCTGCGATCAGGAATCTGATCCGTGAGGACAAGGTCGCGCAAATGTACTCGGCTATCCAGACCGGGCAGAATGCCGGTATGCACACGCTCGATCAGTACCTGGAAGGACTGGTCAAACGAGGCTTGATTTCCCGTCAGGAAGCGGCCGGGAAAGCATCGGATCGCAAATCATTCATGTAGCCCGAAACTATTGGAGTTGTAAAGATGAGTGCTATCGAAGACTGGCTGCTAAAAGTTCACGATGAGAAAGGATCTGATCTTTTTATAACCACCGGTGCGCCACCGTGTATCAAGGTCAATGGCAAAATACGACCCATTTCAACAGAGGTCCTGTTGCCGGAAGAAGTCAGCGAAATCGTCCACAGCATCATGACAGAAAAACAAGCAAGGGAGTACGACCAAACACTGGAATGCCAGTTTGCCATCGCACTTGAAGAAGAGGTGCGCTTTCGTGTCAGCGCTTATTGGCAGCAGGGCAATGCAGGTATGGTTTGCCGTCGTATCGAAACCACAATCCCGACCTTTGAGGACCTGGGACTGCCAGAGTTATTGATCGACCTTTCGCTGGCCAAACGCGGCATCATGCTCTTTGTTGGCGCCACCGGTACCGGTAAGTCCACCTCCCTGGCAGCCATGATCGGTTATCGAAACAAGCGTGTGAGCGGTCATATCATTTGCATCGAAGACCCGATCGAATATGTGCATTTCCATGCTAAAAGTCTGGTTACCCAACGCGAGGTGGGGATCGATACAGACTCTTTTGAGGTGGCATTACGCAACACCCTCAGACAGGCACCGGACGTCATCATGATCGGTGAAATCCGGACCCGCACGACCATGGAACACGCGATAACTTTTGCCGAAACCGGCCACCTGGTTTTATGTACGCTGCATGCGAATAATGCCAACCAGGCACTTGACCGGATTCTGCATTTCTTTCCAGAGGAAGCACAAGAACAGGTATTGCTTGACCTGTCTTTTAATTTGAAGGCCGTTATTGCGCAACAACTCATTCCATCCGCAGACCAGACCCGGCGTTGGGCTGCAGTCGAGATTTTGTTGGCCACACCACTGGTCCAGGACAAGATACGCAACGGTGAAGTGACCGAACTGAAAAATGTAATGAAAGAGTCCAACCACCATGGCATGGTCACCTTTGACCAGTGTCTGTTCAGGATGTACATGGAAGGCAAAATTACTTACGATGATGCCATTCGGTACGCGGATTCGGCCAATGAAGTTCGTCTCGCCGTGAAAATGTCCAAAGGTGGCGATGCCGACAGCTTGTCTGAGGGAATGAAAGACGTGGAGATCATTGATTTTTGATCAGTGCCACGGCGTTTAACGGAATTTTGATGTGCGCATATTAATCATCGAAGACAACCCGGATATTGCCGCCAATCTCGGTGATTACCTGGATGAAAGAGGCCACACTGTTGATTTCGCCGGGGATGGCATAACCGGTTTACACCTGGCCATCGTCAACGAATTTGATGCCATCGTTCTTGACCTGGCTTTGCCGGGTATGGATGGTCTCGAAGTTTGCCGAAAGCTACGCCAGGAGGCCGGGAAAAATACACCCGTACTAATGTTGACTGCCAGGGATCGACTGGAAGACAAGTTGGCCGGTTTTGAGACCGGTGCCGATGACTACCTGGTCAAACCATTTGAATTACAGGAAGTTGAAGTCAGATTGGAAGTGCTTGGCAAACGTGGTGCCAGGTGGGTCAGTAAGGAGTTGCAGGTTGGTGACCTGTGGTTCAATCTTGACACCCTGATCGTGAGACGAAACGACGTTGAAATTGAACTGAACCCGATTGGCCTGAAGTTGCTGGCCTGTCTCATGAAGGCTTCACCCAATGTTGTGTCCCGCGCGGGATTGGAAAAAGAAGTGTGGGGGGAAGAATTACCTGATAGCGACAGCCTGCGTGTGCATATCCACTCCCTGAGAACTGCTATCGACAAACCTTTTAACAGCAAAATGATCCAGACCCGCCATGGTATTGGCTATCGTCTGGTGGAGTCAAATGCATTATCGGCGTAGGCTACGCAGCCGAATCATCGTTTCTTTTTTACTCTTCGGTACCTTGCTCAGTGGCCTATTCGCTACCAGTACAATGTTCCTGCAGGGTTATCTTGAAAACCAGCTGATCGGCACGACACTCAAACAGGAGCTTGATGACTATCTCATCCAATTACATAAAGATCCGACCTTCGTAGAACCCTTCCATACACGCATCCAGGGTTTTGTTACACGGCCTGGGGATCCCAATCACAGTGTTTCTTCCCATATCAGGAATCTTGATCCCGGTGTACACGAAGTGGAGACACCCCAAGGCGCTTTCATGGCCGCGGTGCGCAAGGATGACGACTTGTGGGCTTTCCTTATTTACGATGTGACAGAAAACCTGCGTCTGACACGCCAGTTGGTGTGGGCGCTGGTTTTTGTGGTATTGATATTTTCACTTTTATCGCTGGGCCTTGGTCTCTGGTCTTCCAGTCGGATCATGAAACCGGTCACCGATCTTGCTGAGCGACTCAGGCAGTTGGGCGAGGAGTCTCCATCACCTGGGCTGGCCCGGTGGTTCCCGGATGACGAGGTTGGACAGTTGGCGGCTGCGCTGGATGCATACGCTGAACGCGTCCACCACCTTGTTGAACGGGACCGGGAGTTTAATGCGGACGTAAGCCATGAGCTGAGAACACCCCTGGCGGTAATCTCCGGTGCTGTTGAACTGTTGTTGGCACAGCAAGACCTGACAGAGAAAACCCGGACTCGAATATTGCGTATTGCACGTGCCGCCCGACAATCAACGGACATTACGACAGCCTTGTTACATCTGGTGCGCTCGGAGCGTGGTATCAGCCAGGACAGCGCCGCCCACAATATAAGGATCATTGTTGACAAGTTGGTGCACCTGCACGAGCCGTTGCTGGAAAACAAGCCGCTTGAATTAAGGGTGGTCGAAGAAGACCGGGTCAGTGTCATTGCTCCGGCGTCGGTGATCGCGGTGGCCATCGGCAACCTGATCAGCAATGCGATTCGTTACACTGCTGAAGGCGAGGTGGTTTGCACCATCGGCAGCGGCAGGGTGGTCGTAGAAGACACGGGTCCCGGTATACCCGAAGCAGAGTTGTCACTGGTATTGGATCGGCATTACCGCGGTCAAGGTGTCACCGGTAAAGGGTCCGGGTTGGGTCTGGCAATCGTCAAGCGTCTGTGTGAGTTGTATGGTTGGTCCATTCACATTGAAAACCGGGCAAAGGGGGGATTGTGTGCGGAACTGAAGTTTTTTGGTATGCATTAGAAATGAGGATTGTTGCATCGTGTCGATAGTCGATTGCCCGAATTGTGATAAGCCGGTTTCCAGCCTTATCAGCTTGTGTCCGTACTGCGGATTTCAGCGCGGGCAGGTCAGCGAAGAAGAAGTCAAAGAATTACGTCGCCGGAAACTGAGAGACCACATTTACCACTTGCAAATGACCAGCTATTTAGTGATTACATTGTTCCTGGGGGCGTTTGGCTGGTATTGGTCAGCGACACGGGGCTTTCGTTACCCGTCTTCCATGGGACCGGTCATACTGCTGGCGATCACATCGGTTATTTATCTTGGCTTGCGTATTTATCTGTATCGTTCAAAAGTGATGTTGCGAAAAATCAAACACTGAGAATTTTCGAAACACGATTACTGGATACGTTTTACACGCACGCTTGAGCTATAGCCAACCACGGATAATCGCCAGGTGCCCATGATGCCCTTCTTGATCGTTACTTCCGGGTTTGACACTTCACGAATGGCAAATGTATCGTTTTCAGCTTGTTTCCAGATCATGCCATTATCCAGTTTAAACAGGGTTTGCTTACCTCTCCATCCGTCAAACTTACCAACAATGTGACTGTGGATGACCTTACCCCGGTTCTCACCTCCACCCTTGTTTTTGAGTTCAAACCCACGCGTGTCAGCGCCGCGACCCGAAGCAGAGGAAGCGGGCCGCGCAGAGGCATTCTCGAGGGTAGCGACAGAGTGCCTGCGAATCCATTCATTAAGTGCTGCCAGTTCTTCTTCACTCAGCTTGTTCAGACCGGTTTCCAGGAGTTCTTTTCCGGTCATCCGCTCTTCGAGTGTGGAAAAATTTTCAGCAGCCATAGCCGAATTCTGGGACGGGCTCAGGCATTGGAGCAGGAAAACAAGGGTGAAAAATAACAGCTTCTTCATATGGATATCTCGGCTACTACGACAGGTTTTCTGCGGCGCAAGTCTATCATGATCCGGAGTTTCCGAACACAGGATACGAATGGGTTAGGGGTGTTAGCTATAAGTCTTGCTGGTACCGGACATATGGGATACGTCCATAGACGGATTCGAACGGGTCCTTGAGACCGGTGTCGTTTTTACCGCGGTCCTCACCCGCATTCAAAACATTGCTTGTGCCGACACTCAAATTTGCATTCCAAGGGGTCCGCCAGGTAAATTGGACGTCGAACGTAGCCATGCTGTCGAGGCTGCTCCGGTTCAGGAATTGAACCTGATCGCGATAGAAGCTTTGGATTCCGCCGCTAAAGTTCCCTTTGCTCCAGTCCAGGCTGAGCCGTGCGCTGTCGAATGGACTGGCAATTGCCCAGTTTTGTGGAGTCGGTACAAGCAGTGACGAGGCTTCATAGGACGCATCCAGGACGCGGGTTAATTGTAAACCCAGCCGTACATCTCCCGCGTCATCCGTCGCAAGCCCAAGCTTAAATTCCAGGTTAATACCCGACGTTTCGCTTTTGAGGTAATTCAATGACCCATCCAGGCTGGGGGTTGAGAACGGGGAGCTGCTTTGTGCGGGCATCAACAAACCGGCGTCCATTTGAACACCACTAAGAGGGGTCAATGGGCTGTAAGTACCAGGTTGGCCTGAACTGGCCCCACGTTGGAACATATTGACCGCTGTGCTAAGTTTTCCAGTTCCGTAACGCAGACCCAGGGCTACCTGATCCTGTTGCAAAACGTTCGCCTGATTTATGAAATAACAATCGGAAGCCCGCAATGAGCCCATTTCCAGCACACCATTCTGGCACATGATGCTGCCCAGTGGCTGAAACGCTGGGCGGCTTTTCCCGGCACCGAGGCTGGCGGTTATATCCAGCTTGTCGTTCAGGGCCAGGTTCAGACCGCTGTTATAAAATACGGAGCCGACCCCCGATGAACTTTTCCGCAGGTTTCCGGCGATGCTGAACGTCAATGACTGATCCAGTCGCAACGCCAGTTTGCGCGTCTCTGACCCACCAAGATCAAACGAGAGGTAGGCCGGGGTTTGGTCATTGACTAGTGGGAATACATTGGTTTTTTGGCTACCGGGTGCGTCTGAAGTCTGATCAGCCGCAAATATCGAAGAGGACGCGAACACGAGCACGGCAACCCATAAGCCGAGGCCGTATTCAAATCTGTTTGATCGCAATTGCTTCACCCAGTCCTCACCGAATCGTGTGCCAACACAGGCAAACTAACTATATAGAGTGCTAGGCGGCACAAAAGTTCTTAAGGTGATTCTAGCAAAAAAGGATGAAAAGTGTTGACATTGTTTGCCCGTATTGCCTGCTATACTGCGGTTTTCACCGCATTTGGACAGCAAAATGGTGAAACTTGAGACACCATTGTGTGAATTTGGAAGAAAGGCGCCGGATTTTGATCTGCCGGGTGTAGATATGCGACGCTGGACACTGAAAGAATGCAGTGGGGGAAAAGGGCTGCTGGTCATGTTTATTTGCAACCATTGCCCGTACGTCAAAGCGATCCGCCTGAAATTGGTCCGGGACTGTAACGATTTACTGGCGCTGGGTATCAAGAGTGTGGCTATCATGTCAAATGATACGAAAGCGTACCCTGAAGATTCATTTGCTAATATGCGCAGGCTGTCTGATGAGTTCAACTTTCCCTTCCCTTACCTACTGGATGAATCACAAAAGGTGGCAAAGGCTTACGGCGCCATCTGCACCCCCGATTTTTTTGGTTACAATGCGAAGCTGGAATTGCAGTACCGTGGCCGCCTGGATGATGCGGGCGCGAGGCCGGAAAGTAATGACACGGGCGGTGACAGCCTGCCGCGTGAGTTATACGCGGCAATGAAGCAGGTAGCGGAAACCGGGCAGGGTCCCGAGCACCAGGTGCCATCGATCGGTTGCTCAATCAAGTGGCTTTAAAGCGCCTTATTCCTTAGACTGTGGTTTCTTTCATCTGGAGACGTGTTGATGGATTCGGTTTTGATGGTGGGTATTGACTGTAGTGAATGCAGCAACAGAGCGTTGGAATACGCGGCTGAGCAGGCCAGGCAGACGCGTGCGAAATTATATGTAGCCCATGTCATCGAGTGGTCGCCCTATTCATTTTCGACCGTTGAAGAGAACGCCGAACGTCACAAGAGGCGTGAGCAGGAATTACACCGAGCACACACGGAAATAATTGACCCGATCGTCGATCGCCTGAAATCTGATGGTCTGGTCGTTGAGGGTGTTGTCCGGCACGGACATGTGGCCACAACGCTCAATACCCTGGCCGGGGAACACGCCGTCAGCAATATCATCATCGGCCGCCAGGGTACTTCTCTGCTCAAAGCACACCTTTTCGGCAGCGTCGGCAGTCACCTGGTGCAAAGCGCTGAATGTGCCGTTACGGTCGTGCCCTGACATCCAAACGGAGATCATCATGTTAAAAATAAGAGTGGGAATCACCACGCTCATCGGTTTGCTCAGCAGTTTTTCTGTATTTGCGGACCAGGGTATCGACGAAAAAATCAACCTGGCCATCAAGCCTTATGCCGACGCGGTTGCAGGTACGGTATTTGCCTCATTCCAGGTGGCGGATGTGGGGATTCCTTTCGTGCTGGTGTGGTTGATTGTCGCGGCGACCATTTTCACCTTTTATTTTAGGTTCATAAACCTGCGGGCAATGCGGCATGGTTTTCAATTGGTGCGGGGTGATTACAATGACCCGCAGGCCGCCGGGGAAGTCACCCATTTCCAGGCCCTTGCAACGGCCCTGTCGGGGACCGTCGGCCTGGGCAATATCGCCGGGGTCGCCGTGGCGGTATCGCTGGGTGGCCCGGGGGCAACTTTCTGGATGATCCTGGCGGGCTTTCTGGGTATGTCTTCCAAGTTTACCGAGTGCACGCTGGGTGTGAAGTACCGTGACGAGCACACAGATGGCAGCGTGTCTGGTGGGCCCATGTATTACCTGGTCAAGGGGCTGGCCGAGCGGCACGCCAGTCTGGCCGGGCTGGGTAAGGTCCTGGCGGTCATGTTTGCCATTTTTGCCATCGGTGGTTCCTTCGGTGGTGGCAACATGTTCCAGGCCAATCAGAGTTTCTCGCAACTGGTACACGTCACGGGTGGGGCCGACAGTTGGCTGGCGGATAAGGGCTGGTTGTTTGGTGTGTTGATTGCCACCCTGGTGGGGATGGTTATCATCGGTGGCATCCAGGGTATCGCCCGGGTGACATCAAAAATTGTGCCCTTTATGGCGGTCACCTATGTCACTGCCGGGTTGGTCATTATCGGTCTGAACCTCACCGCGTTGCCTGCGGCGTTCGGCGCGATCATTGCCGGTGCTTTTACCGCTAAAGGGATATCGGGTGGTGTGATCGGTGTGCTTTTCCAGGGCTTTAAACGTGCAGCGTTTTCTAATGAAGCGGGTGTCGGCTCGGCAGCCATCGCCCATTCAGCCGTCAAGACCAAACGCCCGGTTACCGAGGGTTTCGTCGCTTTGTATGAACCGTTCATTGACACCATTGTGGTCTGTACCATTACCGCACTGGTCATCATCATCACCGGCACGTGGGACCCGTCGGTTGATCCCAGTGCCGGTGTGCAGCTGACCTCCACGGCATTTGAATCAACCATTTCTTGGTTCCCATGGGTGTTGACACTGGCGGTCCTGTTGTTTGCATTTTCAACCATGATCTCCTGGTCGTATTATGGTTTGAAGGCATGGACTTTCCTGTTCGGTGAAAACAAGGTGACGGACACCACCTATAAGGTGCTTTTCCTGTTTTTTGTCATCGTGGGTTCATCCATGCAACTGGGTTCGGTGATCGATTTTTCAGATGCCATGATCTTCGCCATGGCATTCCCCAACCTGCTGGGCTGTTATTTCCTGTTACCGGTCGTGAAAAAAGAACTGGACGAATACTGGGCTGATTTGAGGGCCGGCAGGCTGGTCAAGACAAGGTGAATTCAAGAACCGGCGTTCTGGCGGATTGACTTGCTTAACACCTACTCATCGGCGAAAATTATAAGCTGAGTTTATTACCAACCGGACGACCTGGTCAGAGGTGTCCGGTTTCCCTAAGAACCATCATCAGGAAGACCCGATGCCCAGTCGACGTGAACTTGCCAACGCCGTGCGTGCACTCTCCATGGATGCCGTACAAAAGGCCAATTCTGGTCATCCGGGCGCACCGATGGGCATGGCTGATATCGCTGAGGTCCTCTGGAATGACCACCTGAAGCACAATCCCGCAAACCCCGCCTGGTGGGACCGCGACCGCTTTGTGCTCTCCAATGGTCATGCTTCGATGTTGCTGTATTCCGTGTTGCATTTGAGCGGCTACGACCTGCCGATGTCTGAGCTGCGCAACTTCCGCCAACTGCATTCAAAAACCCCGGGGCATCCTGAATATGGTGAAACCCCCGGGGTGGAAACCACCACTGGACCGTTGGGGCAGGGTGTCGCCAATGCCGTGGGCATGGCGCTGGCTGAACAGGTGCTGGCGAGGCGCTTCAACCGTGAGGGCTACCCGATCGTAGACCACCATACCTTTGTATTCATGGGCGATGGTTGCATGATGGAGGGGGTCTCCCACGAAGCCTGCGCCCTGGCGGGCACCCTGGGTCTTGGAAAACTGATTGTCTTGTGGGACGACAATGGGATATCCATTGATGGCGAGGTCGAAGGCTGGTTCAGCGATGATACACCGGCACGTTTTGAAGCCTATGGCTGGCAGGTGATACGCGCGGTCGATGGCCATAATCCAGAGGAAATACGGCAGGCCATTACCACAGCAAAGGCGCAGGACAGCCAGCCTACCCTGATATGTTGCAAGACCATCATTGGTTTTGGTTCTCCGAACAAACAAGGTACCGCGGCCACCCACGGGGCACCACTCGGTGTTGAAGAAGTTGCGGCAACCCGTGAAGCCCTGGGGTGGGCTTACCCTGCATTTGAAATCCCCACTGAAATTTATGCGGCATGGGACGCACATGCACGTGGCTCCGCAGCAGAGTCGGCGTGGCAGAGCCGCCTTGAAGCCTATGGTCGAGCATTTCCTGACCTGGCGGCCGAGTTTGGGCGCAGGATGAACGGCGACTTGCCGGAAGACTGGCAGCAGCAAACTAAAAAAGAAATTGCGAAACTCCAGAAAAATGGTGTGAATGTGGCCACCCGTAAGGCCTCACAAATGGCTCTGGATGCCTTTGGTCCAATGTTGCCGGAGCTGATCGGTGGTTCAGCCGATCTGGCGGGTTCCAACAATACGATCTGGAAGCAGAGTGTGGATGTCCGCGATGCGACGGCGGATGGCAATTACGTCTATTTTGGTGTGCGTGAGTTTGGCATGACCGCGATCTGCAATGGCCTCGGTCTGCATGGTGGCTTTGTACCTTACAATGCAACTTTCCTGGTTTTCTCGGACTACGCCCGTAACGCGGTGCGCATGTCAGCATTGATTCCTGCGCATAATATCCATGTCTACACGCATGATTCTATCGGTCTGGGCGAGGACGGCCCAACACACCAGCCGGTCGAACACGTTTCCAGCCTGCGTTTGATACCAAACCTCAGTGTCTGGCGACCTTGCGACACGGTGGAATCAGCGGTTGCCTGGAAGTGCGCTATTGAAGAAAGTGCCGGCCCCAGTGCGTTGATCTTTACACGCCAGGGTTTAGCCCACCAGCAACGCAATGATGAACAGGTCGCGGCGATCGGTCGTGGGGGTTATGTGTTGCGCGAAGCGGACGGCCCCTGTGATGCCATTATTATCGCCACCGGTTCCGAAGTTTCACTGGCAATGGACGCGGTGGCTGAATTGTCGGCCGATGACATACACGTCCGGGTGGTCTCGATGCCAAACCCCGGACGTTTCATGGCACAGGAGCAGGATTATCGTGAATCGGTTTTGCCTTCTGATTGCAAGGTGAGGGTCGCAGTGGAGGCAGGTGTCGGACACTACTGGCACGCCTTTGTCGGTGACGGGGGGCGTATCATTGGTATCAACCGGTTTGGTGCATCCGCACCGGCTTCAGATTTATATGAATTTTTTGGTTTAACCGTTGCAAACGTCAGTAAGGCAGTACGGGAATTGCTGGCTGCTGACTGACAATCCAGGAGAAACACAATGGCAGTAAGAGTCGCAATCAATGGCTATGGACGCATCGGCCGCAATATCATGCGGGCCCTGTATGAGTCCGGTCGAACCAATGAGATTAAAATCGTCGCAATCAATGACCTCGGTGATGCCAATACCAACGCGCACCTGACCCAGTACGATACCGCGCACGGTAAATTTCCGGGTACAGTCGGTGTGGATGACGGCAATCTCGTGATCAATGGTGACCAGGTCAAGGTCTTTGCCGAGCGCGACCCTGCCAAATTGCCGTGGGCAGCGTTGGGCGTGGACGTGGTGATGGAGTCCACCGGTTTTTTCCGCAGCCGTGAAGCGGCCGGTGCCCATATCAGGGCGGGCGCGAAAAAAGTGGTCATATCTGCACCCGGGCAGGGTGTTGATAACACGGTGGTGTATGGCGTTAACCATGCTTCGCTCAAAGCCAGTGATGAAATTATTTCCAATGCGTCGTGTACGACCAACTGTCTGGCGCCGCTCGCCAAGGTATTACACGAGGGGATTGGTATCGAGCAAGGCCTGATGACCACCATCCACGCCTACACCAACGACCAGGTTCTGACCGATGTTTACCATACGGACCTGCGCCGCGCGCGTTCAGCCACGATGAGCCAGATACCGACCAAGACCGGCGCTGCCGCTGCTGTTGGGCTGGTGTTGCCGGAACTCAACGGTAAGCTGGACGGTTTTTCAATGCGTGTGCCGACCATCAACGTGTCGGTCGTGGATTTATGCTTTACCGCCAGCCGGTCGACCTCGGTCGATGAGGTCAATGCGGTGGTCAGGTCTGCGGTCGAGGGTCCCATGCAGGGCGTGATGGCTTATAACGAAGCACCACTGGTCTCTGTTGACTTCAATCACAACCCCCATTCCTCAATTTTCGACGCCAGCTTGACCAAGGTCATGGAAGGCAACCTGGTCAAGGTTTTAAGCTGGTATGACAACGAATGGGGCTTCAGCAACCGCATGCTGGACACCACGCTGGCGCTGATGAATGCCTGAGCAAAAGTCAGGCAGGTAATATTGCCGGCACCTACCTGACAGGAGCACCGGATATGTCATTCCTGCGTATGGATGAGTTAGACCTTGCTGGAAAGCGCGTGATGATCCGTGAGGACTTCAACGTGCCGGTTCAGGCCGGCAAAATTACTTCGGAGACCCGTTTAAAGGCCGCATTGCCTACCATCAGGATGGCACTGGATGATGGCGCTGCCGTCATTCTCATATCTCACCTGGGGCGTCCCGAGGAGGGTCAGTCCAACAAGGCTTTTTCCATGGCACCGGTGGCGGCAAGCCTGTCCCGCCTGCTGGGTCAAAAAGTACGTCTGCAAACACGATGGCTGGATGGCATTGAGGTCTTGCCCGGTGAAGTCGTGTTGTGCGAAAACGTGCGTTTTAACGCCGGTGAGAAAAGCAATGATGAAACGCTCGCCCGGAAAATTGCCACCTTGTGTGACGTGTTTGTCATGGATGCCTTTGGAACGGCACACCGTGCGCAGGCATCTACCGAAGGGGCCATTCGATTTTCCGCTGTGGCTTGCGCAGGTCCTTTACTGAGCCGTGAACTGTATGTACTGGACACGGCCTTGAGCGAACCGGAACGGCCTGTACTGGCCATCGTCGGTGGTTCCAAGGTCTCCACCAAGCTGGCCGTGCTCGACGTGCTGATGTCAAAAGTTGACCAGTTGATCGTTGGCGGCGGCATTGCCAATACCTTCATCGCGGCAAGTGGTTATGACGTTGGTAAATCACTCTATGAGCCGGACCTGATACACGCGGCCCAGCGATTTATCCGCAAGGCGCACAAACTTGGCGGGGAAATCCCGATTCCCAAGGACGTCGTGGTTGCTAAAGAGTTCAGCAAGGATGCGGAGGCGATCGTACGCTCGGTTGATGAGGTCCAGGACGATGAAATGATCCTCGATATCGGACCACTGACGGCGGTTGACTATGCCGCGATGATACAGGGGGCTGGCACGGTCATCTGGAACGGTCCGGTCGGTGTTTTTGAATTTGAGCAATTCTCTGGTGGTACCCGTGCCATCGCCGATGCCGTCGAGGTCGCGGAGGCCTACAGCATTGCTGGTGGTGGCGATACACTGGCGGCTATCGAGCAGTTTGACGTGACCGACGGCGTCAGCTATATCTCCACCGGTGGGGGGGCTTTTCTTGAATATGTCGAGGGCAAGAAGTTGCCGGCCATTGCAGCCCTCGAGGCCCGCTTCGACGGTTAACTGTGAACTCTGGCAAGGTTATAGTCGCGCCATATTGAAACGTGTGGGACAGCGGTTGGCTGCCTACAGGACACGTTCGAGCCATCCTTGGTCACTCGGTAATTCGTTCCCGACGAATTACGGTCCCGTAGACAGCCAGCCGCTATCCTTTCCAGGTCTGAGGCGCTGCATGGCGTAACGGGTAGGGTGGACATTTATGTCCACCGGATTGTGAACACTGAAGGGTTGTAATTACCGGTTATTGAAATGTGTGGGACAGCGGTTGGCTGCCTACAGGACACGTTCGAGCCATCCCTGGTCACTCGGTAATTCGTTCCCGACGAATTACGGTCCCGTAGACAGCCAGCCGCTATCCTTTCCAGGTCTGAGGCGCTGCATGGCGTAACGGGTAGGGTGGACATTTATGTCCACCGGATTGTGAACACTGAAGGGTTGTAATTACCGGTTATTGAAATGTGTGGGACAGCGGTTGGCTGCCTACAGGACACGTTCGAGCCATCCCTGGTCACTCGGTAATTCGTTCCCGACGAATTACGGTCCCGTAGCCAGCCAACCGCTATCCTTCCCGAGTTTGAGGCGCAGTACCCCGGGGGTCAGATTCAAATGCAATACGACCGTCAATAATCACACAGATGCCAAGGCATTTGAGTCCGACCCCGGTTTCCGCTCAGGCTACTTGGCGGGCTGTTTGTAAACCTTGCCGTTTTTCATGACGAAACTTACGTGCTGCAGCGTTGTGATGTCTTCCAGGGGATCGCCGTCGACAGCGATCAGGTCCGCGAGCAAGCCCGTGGCAACCCGGCCACGGTCCATCGTGCCAAATAATTGTGCGGTATTGATGGTTGCGCTGCGTATTGCGTCAATCGCTGACTGACCCAGTTCAACGTGTACCGCAAGTTCCCTGGCGTTATCACCGTGGGGATAAACGGCAGCATCGGTGCCCAGTGCGACTTTGACGTGCGCCTTGAGTGCTTTTTTGAAACCTTCATCGGCCAGGGGCATGATGTACTTGCCTTTTTTCTGCAAGGCTTTCGGGATGGATTTCCAGTCGATCGAACGTGTCAGATACAAGGTGGGTACATACCATGTGCCATTTTTCTTTAGCACCTGGACCGCTTCCGGTGTGAGTAACGAGCCGTGCTCAATGGAGTCAATACCTGCATTTGAAGCGGCAATGATGCCCTTGGTGCCATGTGCGTGGGCCGCCACTTTCAAATGATGCCGGTGTGCTTCGTTGGCAACGGCCTGCATTTCTTCAAAGGACATCTGTTGGGCACCGACGCTGTCTTCGAAAGACAGAACACCGGCCGTCGCACAAATTTTAATGACCTTGGCCCCGTGCTTTACCTGGTATCTGACGGCTTTCACAAATTCATCGGTGCCATCCGCTACACCCTTGCGGAAATCTGCTTCAAGCACACCGGGCGCAAAACCGGTTATGTCGCAATGCCCACCCGTAACACCCAACGCATAGCCGGCCGGGATGACGTCAGGACCTGGCACCCAGTCCCTTTTTATGGCGTTAGACAAGGCAACATTGGTGAAGCCATTTGCACCCACATCCCGCACCGTGGTAAATCCTGCCATAAGTGTCTTTTTGGCATTAAGTGCACCACGTAATGCGAATTCACCACTTGTAAAACGCACCGCTTCGGTCGTCCAGCCCGGACCGATGTCATAGGTGAGGTGGGTATGGGCATCCATCAAACCCGGCAGAATTGTCATGTTACCCAGGTCCAACACGGTGGTTTCGGGTTCTATATCCGGGTTGACTGACTTGATGTTTTTGTCCTCGACCACGATCACCGCCGGGCTGACATAGTTACCCGCCTCGACATCCAGATAGCGTGAAGCTTTAATTATGGTGATATCGGCACCTGCCAGACCAGAAGCAAGCAAGAGGCAGCAGACAGATAGGTAAGTGAGCATTTTTGCAAGATGGTTCATGATCTAATCCATTGTTTAAATTGTAAAATGAATCGGGCCGACAGTTTTGTGAGCCGGGATGTGGGTGTATAGCTATTTGATTTGTAAAAAAGCCTCGAAAAGAGATCTCCTGTAATCTCTTATGATATAACACGGTTGTCTTTAATTGCACCTATCACGCAGGTGGCAGCAACTCATTGCGTCTGGCCAAAGTGGCATAGGCCGGTCAGTCACCATGACC
>CAZYVH010000013.1:27002-35556 GCA_964650905.1 uncultured Wenzhouxiangellaceae bacterium
AGTATCGAATTGGTTAAAACAGCCCAGGCCATGGTCGCTGAAGGCAAAGGCCTGCTGGCGATTGATGAAAGCTCGGGTACCTGCAAAAAGCGCTTTGACTCGATTGGTGTTGAGAGCACAGAATCCAACCGGCGTGACTACCGGGGCATGTTGCTGAGCACACCGGGTCTTGGCGAGCACATCAGTGGTGCAATCCTTTTTGACGAAACACTGCGTCAGTCAAGCAGCGAGGGCGTCCATTTTGTAAAGCTTATGCAGGATGCGGGTGTTATACCCGGGATCAAGGTCGATAAGGGGGCCCATCCGTTGGCGGCGCACGAAGGCGAAAAAATTACCGAAGGGCTCGATGGTCTGCGCGATCGCTTGCAGGAATATTCAAGTCTGGGTGCGCGCTTTGCCAAGTGGCGTGCGGTGATCACCATCGGTGAGAATATGCCGTCAGCAGCGTGTATTGAGGGTAACTGCCACGCGTTGGCGCGTTATGCCGCCCTGTGCCAGGAAGCAGGCCTGGTACCGATCGTAGAACCCGAAGTGCTGATGGACGGGTCTCACACATTGGATGAGTGCTATGAGGTCACCGAGGCGACCTTGCGTACACTCTATAACCAGATGTATGAGCAGAACGTCATGCTGGAAGGCTCCATTCTGAAAGCCAGCATGGTCATTTCGGGCAAAGACTGCCCGAACCGCGCTGATGTCGAAGAGGTTGCGCGGGCCACGGTTGAATGCCTGCTCAACGCGGTTCCAGCAGCCGTTGCCGGTGTGGTATTTTTGTCCGGCGGACAGGGTGATAAAGAGGCCACAGCCCACCTGGATGCCATGAACCGCCTGGGTCAGTTTCCCTGGCCACTGAGCTTTTCTTATGGTCGTGCGTTGCAAGCGCCATCGCTGACGTTGTGGGGCGCGGATACGGCTGGCAATATTGGTGCCGCCCAAAAAGCGCTGGCACACCGTGCCCGTATGAACGGGCTGGCGGCGACAGGGCGCTACGAGATGAGCCTTGAGGTGGACTGAACAAGCGGCTCAATGTATTCAAATGGCCCGTCCAGGACGGGCCTTTTTTCTTAAAAATGGCAAACCTTTATGGCTGACAAAATGAAGCGAAATGCGTTGGATTACCACCGCTACCCGACCCCTGGAAAAATCAGGATCACACCCACCAAGCCACTGACCACCCAGGAGGACCTGGGGCTGGCGTATTCACCCGGTGTGGCAGCTGCCAGTGAACTGGTCGCTGCAGATGCGGCCGAGGTCAGCAATATGACCGCACGTGGCAACCTGGTCGCTGTCGTTACCAATGGAACGGCCGTGCTGGGCTTGGGGGATATCGGGCCTTTGGCCGCCAAACCGGTGATGGAAGGCAAGGCTGTCCTGTTTAAAAAATTCGCCGGTGTGGATGTCTTCGATATTGAGATCGACGAAGCAGACCCGGACCGCCTGGTGGATATCATTGCTGCACTGGAACCTACTTTTGGCGGTATCAACCTCGAAGATATCAAGGCGCCTGAGTGCTTTGAGGTTGAGGCAAAGCTCAAGAAACGTCTGAAAATTCCGGTCTTTCACGACGACCAGCATGGCACTGCCATCATTACTGCAACCGCAGTTATCAATGGCCTCAAGGTTGTTGGCAAGGCGATTGGCGAGGTGCGGCTGGTGGCATCCGGTGCCGGTGCGGCGGGCATGGCCTGTCTTGATTTACTGGTCAATTTGGGTCTTCAGAAAACCAATATTCTGGTGGTGGACAGCAGGGGTGTTATTCATACGGATCGTGACAATCTGAGTGAACGAAAGGCCGGATATGCACAAGCAACGGACAAACGCTCGCTTGCCGAAGCCATTGACGGAGCCGACATATTTCTCGGTGTTTCAGCCGGTGGGTTGCTCACCCCTGATATGGTTAAAACCATGGCCGATCAACCCATTATCCTGGCGCTGGCCAACCCAACCCCAGAGATCATGCCGGAACTCGCGCTGGCGGCGCGCCCGGATGCCATCATCGCCACGGGTCGTTCCGATTACCCCAACCAGGTCAATAACGTGCTGTGTTTTCCATATATATTCAGGGGGGCACTGGATGTGGGCGCGACCACCGTCAACGATGAGATGCAAATGGCCTGTGTACGAGCCCTGGCTGAATTGGCACGCAAGGAGGTTAGCGACACGGTGGATGCTGCATACGGGGACAAAACACTGCAGTTTGGACGCGAATACCTGATTCCAAAGCCGTTTGACCGGCGTTTGCTGGTGCAGGTTGCGTCCGCAACGGCCCAGGCCGCCATGGATAGCGGTGTTGCAACACGGCCCTTGCAGGATATGCAAGCCTATCGTGAAAAACTGACGCAATTTCTGTGGCGCACCGGGTTGCTGATGAAGCCGATGTTCGACGCGGCCAAGCGCGACCCCAGGCGGGTCGTTTACGCCGAGGGCGAATCCGAGATCGTGCTGCGTGCTGTCCAGTCGGTGGTGGACGAGGGCATGGCCAGACCCATCCTGATTGGACGACCTGACGTGGTCAGTCAAAGGATCAAAAAGCTTGGCTTGAGATTGCAATCGGGACGGGATTTTGAACCGGTGGATCCGCAATCTGATCCACGTTTCTGGGATTACTGGACAACGTACCACGACATCATGGAGCGTCGCGGGGTTTCACCCAGTGCGGCCAAGGCCATTATCCGTACGCGTTCAACCGCCATTGCGGCAGTCATGGTCTACCGTGGAGAGGCGGACGCATTGATAACAGGCCTGGTTGGCAGGTACGAGCCAAAACTGGATGAAATTAAAAGCATCCTGGGCCCCTCTACTGGGACTAAGACGATTGGTGCGTTGGGTGTATTGAACAACGACGAGGGCGCGTATTTCATTTGCGATACCCATGTCAATGCGGCACCGAGCGCTGAGGAGATTGCCGAGATTACGCTGATGGCGGCAGACCGGGTGCGCATGTTTGGGATTGAGCCACGTATTGCACTGCTGTCGCATTCGACTTTTGGCACACACACAGACGCCAGTGCCCGGAAAATGAAGCGTGCACTGGAATTGATCATTGCAGCGGCGCCTGAGTTGGAAGCGGAAGGGGAGATGCCGGCAGATATGGCGCTTTCGGAAGCATACCGTCAACGGGAATTTCCAAATTCCAGATTGCACGGGCCGGCGAATTTGTTGGTTATGCCGAATATCGATGCGGCCCATATCAGCTTCAGTTTTGCACGTATCGTCAGTAATGCGGTCACCGTTGGACCCATGCTGATGGGTTTGCAACGGCCTGCCCACGTATTGACTCCGTCAGCGTCTGTGCGTCGTGTCATCAACATGACCGCGTTTGCGGTAATGGAGGCGCAACTTCACGATACAAAGTAGTATAAAAGCTATGGAACAGGTTGAATGAACATCAAACGATCACGCCGCGCCCCGGACTCCGATCCGTCTGAAACCAGGGAATGGCTGGAATCGCTTGAAGCCGTCATTGACCGCGGGGGTCCCGAACGGGCGCACTTCCTGCTTGAACAGATGGTGGATTTTACCCGCCGTTCAGGCGGTTATCTGCCGTACGATGCGACCACGGCCTATATCAATACCATTCCGCCGCACCTGCAGGCAAAAATCCCGGGAAACAACGAAATAGAACGACGCATTCGCTCACTCACTCGCTGGAATGCCATGGCGCTTGTTGTGAGGGCCGGCAAACGCGGTGGTGAACTGGGTGGTCATATTGCCAGTTTCGCGTCTGCCGCAACGCTCTACGATGTCGGGATGAATCACTTTTTTCGCGGCCCCGACAGTGAATACGGTGGTGATCTTGTTTATATTCAGGGACACTCTTCACCGGGTATTTATGCACGAGCCTTTCTGGAAGGCCGTATCAGTACCGAACAAATGGATCATTTTCGCCAGGAAGTGTCAGGCAAGGGTCTGAGTTCGTACCCGCACCCCTGGCTGATGCCGGGTTTCTGGCAGATGCCAACGGTGTCGATGGGTCTGGGGCCCATCATGGCCATTTACCAGGCACGCTTCCTGAAGTATTTGCACAACCGCGGAATTTCCGATACCTCGCAACGCAAGGTCTGGTGTTTCCTGGGTGATGGTGAAACCGATGAGCCGGAATCACTGGGTTCCATTTCCCTGGCAGGTCGTGAAGGCCTGGATAACCTGGTCTTTGTCGTCAATTGCAACCTGCAGCGCCTCGACGGGCCGGTGCGTGGCAACGGCAAAATCATCCAGGAACTCGAAAGTGTTTTTCGTGGCGCCGGCTGGAATGTCATCAAGGTAATCTGGGGTTCACGTTGGGACGCACTGCTGGCCCAGGACAAGGACGGACTGCTGCGCAAGCGCATGGACGAAGCGGTCGATGGTGAATATCAAAATTACAAGGCGAAAGGTGGCGCCTACACCCGTGAACATTTTTTTGGAGTCTACCCCGAATTAAAAGAAATGGTTGCCAATATGTCAGACGCGGATGTCTGGCGTCTGAATCGTGGTGGTCATGATCCACACAAGGTATATGCGGCCTACCACGCTGCCGTGCGGCACAGCGGTCAACCCTCGGTGATACTGGCAAAAACCGTCAAGGGTTATGGTATGGGTGAAGCCGGCGAGGCACAGAATATTTCGCACCAGCAGAAAAAGATGGATTATGAGGCCATACGACGGTTCCGGGATCGTTTTCATGTACCGATTGCCGATAAAGACCTGGCTGATGTGCCCTATTACAGACCCGCCGACGACAGCGCTGAAATACGTTACATCAAGGAACATCGTGCCACCCTGGGTGGCTACCTGCCACAGCGCCGGGTAACTTCGAGCCCTCTGCAGATACCACCACTGAAGGCCTTTGAAACCTTGCTCAAGGGTAGCGGTGAACGTGAGATCAGCACCACCATGACAGCGGTGCGGGCACTGGCCATCATGCTCAGGGACAAGAACATCGCCCGGCATATCGTGCCGATCGTGGCCGATGAAGCACGCACGTTTGGGATGGAGGGCATGTTCCGGCAACTGGGTATATATTCCTCCAAGGGCCAGTTATATACACCGATGGATTCCGACAACCTGATGTTCTACAAGGAGGATACCAAGGGCCAGATTCTGCAGGAAGGCATTTCCGAAGCCGGTGCGATGTCGTCGTGGATCGCTGCCGCGACCAGCTATGCCAACAACGACATGCCGATGATACCGTTTTATATCTTTTACTCGATGTTTGGTTTCCAGCGGGTCGGCGACCTGGCATGGGCGGCAGGAGATATGCGGGCCCGGGGATTCCTGCTGGGAGGCACTTCGGGGCGTACCACGTTGAATGGTGAAGGCTTGCAGCACGAGGATGGCAACAGTCACCTGATCGCCAGCCTGTTGCCAAACTGCATCGCCTATGACCCAACCTTTGCTTACGAATTGACCGTGATCCTGCAGGATGGTCTGCGGCGTATGGTTGAGGAGACCGAGGACGTTTATTACTACATTACTGTAATGAACGAGAACTACACGCACCCGGCAATGCCGGAGGGTGTCGAAGAGGGTATTCGTAAAGGCTTGTACTGTTTCCGCGATGGTGGTGACGGGGACCGAAGCGTTCAATTGATGGGTTCGGGAGCGATCCTGCGCGAGGTAATCGCGGCAGCCGACCTGCTCGCCGAGCACTACGCAGTCAATGCGACGGTCTGGAGCGCGACCAGCTTTACGCAGTTGCACCGCGATGGTGCGGCAGTGAGCCGCACGAACCGCCTCAACCCGGAGGCCGAACAGCATCAGCCCTGGGTCGCACAATGTCTCAAGGGCTATGTTGGACCGGTTGTCGCGGCCACCGATTACGTCCGCGCGTTTGCAGAACAAATTCGGCCCTATCTGCCCGGTTCCGATTACACCGTCCTGGGTACAGACGGGTTTGGGCGTTCTGACACGCGGGATAATCTGCGGCGGTTTTTTGAAGTCGACCGTAATAATATTGCCTATGCAGCGCTGCACGCATTGTATAAACAGGGTGTCTTTACAAAGCAGGCCTTGCTCGAAGCGCGCGGCCACCTGGGACTGGATTCCGCCAAACCCAACCCCACCGACGTCTGAATGGGATTGCTCCTATGCCTGATCTCGTAAATGTCCTGGTGCCGGATATTGGTGATTTTACCGATGTGCCGGTCATAGAGGTGCTGGTTGGGGTGGGTGGCGAGGTTGAAGCCGAACAGTCCCTGGTAACACTTGAAAGTGACAAGGCCACCATGGAGGTGCCGGCACCGGTGGCGGGCATTATCCGTGAATTACGGGTCTGCCTGGATGACAGCGTGTCGGAAGGCGACCTGGTGGCGATTATCGAACCCTCGGATGTGACTGCGTCAGGACAAGCAGACCCTGTTATTGAGCTAACGCAGACGGAATCCACGGATGGCACCGCCAGCGCTGCGTTGGTGGAACCGGCTACCGAGTATCGGCAGCCCCAACCCCAACCCCAACCCGTACATGCGGGGGTGGGTATAACATCACCGGGTAAAGTGCCCTACGCCAGCCCGGCTATCAGACGTTTTGCGCGTGAATTGGGCGTGGACCTGACACGGGTGAGCGGTAGCGGGCGTGGCGGGCGGATTCTGCGTGAAGATGTCAGTACCTTTGTCAAGACCGTCATGTCGGGTGGTTCGCCTGCAACTTCGGGCGGCCTGGGCTTTGAGCTGCCACCCGCACCCAATGTCGATTTCAGCCGCTACGGTACCGTCGAACTTCAGCCCTTGACCCGGATCCAGAAAATATCCGGTGCCTACCTGCACCGTAACTGGGTCAGTATTCCGCACGTGACACAGCACGACCTGGCGGATATCACCGCCATGGAGGCTTATCGCAAAGCCAACGCGGGAGCGGCTAAAGAACAGGGCTTCAAATTGACGCCCGTGGTGTTCCTGATCCTGGCCTGCGTGGCGGCCCTGAAGAAATTTCCTCAATTCAATGCTTCACTTGATGAGACGCGTGAAAACCTGGTGCTGAAAAAGTATTTTAACATCGGCATTGCCGTGGACACGCCCCAGGGGCTGGTCGTACCGGTGATCAGGGACTGCGATAACAAAGACATCTTGCAACTGGCGCAGGAACTCGCGGAAATAAGCCAGACCGCGCGGGATGGCAAGCTCAAGCCGACCGACATGCAGGGTGGATGTTTTTCGATTTCCAGCCTTGGCGGGATCGGCGGTACTGCGTTCACACCGATCATCAACGCACCGGAGGTTGCTGTCCTGGGGGTTTCCCGCGCCAGCATGAGCCCGCAGTGGGATGGTGAATCATTCCGGCCACGTCTGCGGTTGCCGTTGTCGTTGTCCTATGACCACCGTGTTATTGACGGTGCCAGTGCGGCCCGTTTTACCCGCTACCTGGCCACTTACCTCGAAGATTTTCAGGGGCCGGATGGTTAACCCGCATAATCCCGAGTCCCGGCTGGGCCGGCGCATGATATGGATTGCCGTGCTGGGGCTATTGGCGGGGTTGTATGGCCTTTTCTCCGCCATGGATAAAGATGGCAAGACCACCCGCGTGGTCGGCCAGGACGGCGTGGCGATGGTGATCCTTGAACAGGACCGCAGCGGTCATTACCTGGCGGATGGACAGATCAACGGCCAGGACGTGACCTTTATGGTGGACACCGGTGCGACCGATGTCGCACTACCCGAAGCCATGGCACGGCGCCTGGGTCTGCGGTTCGGTCCGCCAGTGATGGTGATGACCGCTGCCGGGCGTAGCAGGGCATGGATGACACGTCTGGATGAAGTCTCCATTGGTGGTATCAGGCGCAGCAATGTGCGTGCGACCATCGCCAGTGGCAACTTTGAAGGAATCTTACTGGGTATGAGCTTTTTGAGGCACTATGACCTGCAACAACAGGATGGCAAACTGGTCATTCGGGATAACAGCACCGGTGGCTAGTGTACCGCATCGTAATTATCTTAAAAGGATTTGGGGTGAAGACTGAAGTAATCGAAATCCATGTGCCTGACATCGGTGATTTCCAGGATATACCGGTGATCGAATTATTGGTCGATGTCGGCGACCCCGTCGCAGTTGAGCAGTCGCTGCTGACGCTGGAAAGCGACAAGGCGACACTGGAAATACCCTCCCCCGCAAACGGCGTTATCAGGTCACTGGCAGTCGCGCTGGATGACCGGGTGTCCGAAGGCACACTGCTTGCCACGCTGGAAGTTAAACTGCCAGCCAGGGAGGATGAGGACCAGCAGGCCATACCGGCCGGACCGGATAAAACCACCACACCTGCCGGTCAGGCTGACGAAGTGACCGCAGCGGTTGCGCACAGCCGTGATGGTGATGATTCAAGGGCAGGAAATGATCGTGCCAACTATGATTTCGACGTACTGGTACTGGGCGCGGGGCCGGGGGGATACACCGCAGCGTTCCGGGCCGCGGACCTGGGTCTGAAGGTTGCCCTGGTAGAGCGTTATAAAACCTTGGGCGGGGTATGCCTGAACGTGGGCTGCATACCGTCCAAGGCTCTGCTGCATGCGGCCGGGGTGATCGATGAAGCGGCCTCCATGGCACAGCATGGCGTGGTGTTTGGTGAACCGCACATCGATAT
>CAZYVH010000013.1:35656-50386 GCA_964650905.1 uncultured Wenzhouxiangellaceae bacterium
GCCATCATAGCGGCCGGTTCACGGGCTTTAAAATTACCTGGTCTGCCCTGGGATGACCCGCGGGTGATGGACTCAACCGATGCGCTCGAACTGGCAGAGGTGCCAGAACGTCTGCTGGTCATTGGCGGTGGTATCATCGGTCTGGAAATGGCCAGCGTTTACCAGGGCCTGGGCAGCAAGGTGACGGTGATTGAACTCACCGGTCAACTCATGCCCGGTACAGACAGTGATCTTGTCAGTCCATTACAAAAACGCATTGCGAGCCGTTTTGCGGGTATCCATGTGAATACCCGTGTGAGTTCGATGGAGCCGGCGGAAGATGGACTGCATGTCAGTTTCGAAGGTGGCGATGTTCCGGGTGATGCGGTCTTTGATCGTGTCCTGGTGTCGGCAGGCCGAATACCCAATGGCCACAAACTGGGTGCCCAGGCTGCCGGCGTCAATGTAAGTGAACGTGGGTTCATCCCCGTGGATGGGCAGATGCGGACCAATGTGCCGCACATTTTTGCGATCGGCGATATCGTTGGCCAGCCGATGCTGGCACACAAGGCCAGCCATGAGGCCAGGATTGCAGCAGAAGTCTGCGCAGGTATGAAAAGTGCATTCGAGGCACGGGTTATTCCTTGTGTGGCTTACACAAATCCAGAAATTGCCTGGGCCGGATTGACACAAATCCAGGCAAAAGAGCAGGGTGTTGACTACCGCGTGGGTAAATTCCCGTGGACCGCCAGTGGCAGGGCGCTGGGTCTTGGGCGCACGGAAGGTTTTACCAAATTACTGTTTGATCCCGCGAGCAAGCGCATCATTGGTGCCGGCATAGTCGGTTCGCACGCGGGCGACTTGATTGCCGAATGTGTGTTGGCCATGGAAATGGGCTGTGAAGCGGAAGATATCGGTCTGACGATTCACCCGCACCCGACGCTGCCTGAAACCATCGCAATGTCTGCCGAGGTGTTCTCCGGCACGGTGACTGATCTTTACATACCAGGGCGCAGTGGTGGTGGCTGACCCGAACGGAAAGACGTAGCGGTAGTCACTTAAGCCGCCTATTGCACCAGCAGCCGGGTTACCAGTGCAGCATGTGGGTTGATAAATACAGGGTTTGCATATTTTTGTTCAAAAAACCGGACACCTTGCTTTTTTATTTGAGTTAAGTTTAAACTCTGAATAACCAATTTAATTTTGGTTTCAATATAACTATCAGAGTGAGAGGCACCATGAAGACTTCAGTCATTTTTAAAAGCTTAGTATTACTCCCTACACTACTTTTCTGTACGCTCTCGGTCGCACAGGAGGCGGCCGCAACGGGTGAGGATGAGGCAAACAGCAACGCACTAGAAGAGGTCATGGTCACGGCCACACGACGTGGTGAAGAAGACATCATGTCCATGCCGATTTCCATCTCGGCATTGACCGGCAGCGAGGTTGAAAAATACGCCTTGAGAGACCTCAATGATATAGCCGTTGCGATACCCGGCCTGTCGTCGGGTACCGTGTCCGCGTTTAAATCCGCGCAGTTTGCCATGCGTGGCGTTTCTGAGCAAACCATTATCCTTTACAAGGAATCGCCAGTCGGGGTGACGCTCGACGAATTCGTCGTCCCACATATCCAGACATCGAACCTGGAGATGTTCGATGTCGAGGCGGTCGAGGTGCTGCGTGGACCGCAGGGTACGTTGTTTGGCAAGAACACCACTGGTGGCGTCATCAATGTGCGTACCAAGCGGCCGGTTCTGGAAGAAAACAGTATCGACATACGCGCTCAATATGGTGATTGGGGAACCAAAAAAGGCAACCTTGCACTCAACTTCGCAGCCGGTGATACAGCAGCTTTCCGGTTTGCAGGTATGTTTTTGAAATCCAATGGTTATTACAAAAACAATGCACCGTATGGACCCATCGGCGCAATCGTACCTTTTAATACAAGTCATGTGGGCGAATCCGGGGTAGGTGATGGGCGCAGACTTGGTGGCGATGACGTATTCTCCGGACGGGCCAAGTTGTTATGGAGTCCCAACGATGACGTTAATATCCTGCTGCAGTACGAGATCGTGCGTGATGAAGGCGATACACCCCCCATCGTCCATGAGTCAAAGGCCGGATATCTATTCCCACTCTGGGGATTCCCTGCGGCCACTGGCGACCCCATTGAGCATGCCGGCAATACCTTGCGTGATGACAAGTTCCTTAAAATGACCGCCGGGCATCGTGTGGATATCGATGGGTTTTACTTAAATGGTGACTGGGCTGTCAATGATGATTACACGGTTTATTTTAACGCCGGTAACCGCAAACAGAAATCAAGGCTGCCCAGTTCGTATGCCGGCCTCACCGGCCCGATTTCGCTGTTCGATGCAACCCGCGACGATAACCGCGAAACCAGGCAGGTGGAAGCGCGCATCGGTTCAGACCTGGATGGACCCTTCAACTTTACTGCCGGCGTTTTTTACCAGGAAGATGACACCGAGTTCTGTGTTGCCCAGATTGTGGGTTTCCTGGATGGCTTTTTCCTCGGCACACCGCCCGATTATTTCAATAACAATCCCCGTATCCTTTGTAACCGTCAGGATGCCGAGGCCAAAGCAGCCTACCTGGATGGCACTTGGGATGTCAGTGATCAACTGCATATCACCGCCGGTATTCGCTATACCGATGAGAAGAAGGCCTGGGCCGGCCGGCCAATGCGTTTTGCGCTGGATGGTGTACCACTCCTCGACATATTGAAAGAGCCTATTGAAGGCGTCGATTTTGAACGCTTCCCAGAGGGTGTGGTTTACAACGACCATAGCTGGAATGAGCCGACTTATCGCCTGATCTTTGGTTACGATTTTAGCGACGACCTGACCGGTTTTATCGGTTATTCACGTGGATTCAAGAGTGGTGGATACAATGACCAACTGGGTACCCAGCTGGATCCGATTACCAGTCTGGCGGCTGAACCGACTTCGCCGGAAATTGCTGATTCGTTTGAAGGCGGTATCAAGTCCACATTCGCTGATGGCGCGGCCACTTTTGCTTTGAATGCTTACTACGTGCAGTATTCTGATGCACAAAGGACGTTCAATGTGTCGTTCCCCGGTGGCGGCCAGGAAACCTTGTTTTTCAATGCGGCCGAAATGACCGTAAAGGGTATCGAGGCCGAGGGTGCATGGGCATTGAGCGATGCATTTACGGTGCGCTACAACATTGCCTGGATGGATGCAAAATACGACTCGTTTGAAGCTGATACCAATTTTGACGGCGTTGTCGATATCGATCTCAGTGGCAAGGAGGTGAGCAGGGCGCCAAAATGGATGGGTAGTATCGACGCCGCCTATACACATAAACTGGGACGACATGACCTGGAATGGGATTTGCGAGTTTCCTACGAAGATGATTCAATCGCCAGTTATTCGGACGTTGCACCGGAACTTGATACAATCCTTAATTCCAGGACATTGGTGGATGCCAGCGTGACCTTCAGGGATGCGGATGATCGTTATTACGTAAAGGTACTGGGCAGCAACCTGACCGATGAACGTTATCGTACAGGGTCTCTTTCTGTTGCGACCCTGTGGATCATGTCCGCTTATGGTCCACCAAGGTATTTCGGCGTGGAGTTTGGCACCAAGCTTGATTTCTGATATTAATTAGCGGGTGACACAAAGGCCGGCGCCTGGCGCCGGCCTTTGTTATGCATTACATACAGTAGCCAAGACTAAATCTCTCAGACAGTATCCGATTGGGTCAAGCTTAATCATCTGTTTTCCCCCTGAAAGCGGTTACTTGCCAGACATGAAATTCAGCTACGCGAACAACCGGAACCGGCCAGTCCATACCGCGTCATCCAGATAACCTTTTCGTTGTTGGAAAACATGTTTTCAAAGAAACGGAAACACTGGAAAAACAATTGCGAGATTCGTGCCTTCTCGTTAGGGATCGCTTCTGACAACCACGGTATCCGCGACGGCAATCACTTCGTCACATGCCAGGCTTGAGCGTGTTGCGTGTTCACGCACTGCTTCCTCGCTGTTACCCTGGTAGATGCAAACAGTACCCAATCGGCCATCAGGCTCAGCCAGTACATATGAACGAATCCAACGAACATCATCCGGCATTTCTTCATCGCCTACGCGACGAGATTCTTCAGCAGCGGCTCCAAGCTCAGGTGCATCTGCCCATGCGCTACGACGCAAAATTACATAGGTTTTCATGGTTCTATCCTCAATTGTATTTATTTGGTATGTTAATTGATGAGGACCCCGCCAATGCGAGTTCCTGCAATAACTATAGACGTTGAAGTAGGTTATTGCTTTTTGTTGACCAACGCAGCAGTGCAGTCACAGGTGGCCTCCCTTCGGGCCAGGCGCACAGCGGTCATTGGAACAGATGAATTCCGGCGCTGTCTATCCGGATGCCGTGCGGGGAGTTATTCCTCTGCCTGTATATAGCGCTCAAGCTCCTTGTGGAAGTGGCGGATGCGTTGCTCCTGCTCACCCCACACTGCGCCATCAAAACCTTTGGATCGAATACCACGTTGAACCACCGGCAGCAATTCTGAATCCTGGTCGAGTACTTCGCCCAGGTTGGCCGGTTCACCGACGCCCGTGTACTCGGTATCGGGCCGGATTTCACCGCTTGTGTCGGTGCCTTCCGGCAGACCCATCCAGCCCGGCACCGAGTAGTTCGGGTCTGTAACCGGCCGCACCAGGGTCATGGTGTCGTAATAAAATTTTTCTGGGTCTGTCGGATGCGGCATGAAACGCATCAGGAACGCGCCTTCCGGGTGTAAACCTATCTGCACGTTGGGAAAGATTCCAGTTGCCCAGCTATCCGTCAACTGGCCATCCGTGAAGCGCTCATAACCCAGCCCAAGTTTGGCTGAACGCTCACGTTTGGCCCGCTGTATCGCCCTGCGCACGTCCCTGGCGCTGCCGTTGTATTGTGAGGGGTCAATACCGGCCTCTGACAGCATGTATTCGAGGGCCGGATTCATACCGTCCTGGTCTGCCTGGCGCTGCGTCTTGATACCGATGGGCACCAGCATACGGCTGCCACCGTGCGGATAGAGATCAACCTGCACGTTCATGTCATCCATGAGATCCTGTGTCTGCGGGTGCACCGCGTGCAGGTGATAGGTCTCGAAGAAGGCGTCAATGCCGGTTTTCCAGTTGGCCGCCCATTCGCTGATCGTGTGCCGCACGCAATACATTTTGTCCAGTTCGTAACATTCCAGATAGCCTTCAGGCAAGCCGAGGGATTCTGAGAGCGGCGTGGGCTTTTCAGCCATATTGATGAACACCAGGCCGGCATGGGTCTGGCAGGCAACGGGCTTCATACGCGGGTTTTGCTTGATCAAATCCGGATTGAACGTTTCCCGGTCGGTTACCCGTGTACAGACCCCGTCCAGGCCGTATTGCCAGGAATGGAACGCACAGGTGAATTGCACCAGGCTACCCCGGTCGTTGTGCACCAACTGGTTACCTCGATGGGCGCAGACGTTATAAAGCGCTTTCACAGAGCCGTCTTGCTGGCGCACGATGATGATGCTCTCGCGGCCGATGCGGAACACACTGTAATCACCGGCCTCCGGGATGTCTGTTTCGATGCCTGCGATCAACCAGGTCCGGGTCCACATTTTTTCCCATTCCAGGGCCATGAATTCCGGGCTGTAGTAACGTGTGGGGTCGAGCACATCCAGGCCGTTATCGATAAACGGTTGTTTGGCCTCCAGATCATCAGGCCCGGCCTCGGGATTAATTTGCCAACTCTCTACAACATTTGCACCCATACACTTGTTCCTTTCAATTCCTGTCAGCTGTCTTTGCCGAACTCGCAGTAGCCCTCTTTTTCCACCAACCCGAAAGTGAAAGACAGCTTGACGAGACCGACGATAACGGCCATGCACAAACCCAGTTCCAGGATGTCTTCATCACTGAAGTGACGTTTCAGCTTAGCATGCAACGCCGGGGTGAGTGTGCCATCCGCGTTGTTCAAAGCGATTTCATCAGCCAGTTCCATCACCGCCTGCTCATCTTCACTGAAGCCGGTGTAGTCCTGCCGCCACATCGCGTCAATTTGTTCCTGTGAATAACCCAGTTCGCTGACACCTGAGAGATTCTGCAGATTACAGGTGCGGCAACCGTGATTCATACTCAGACGCAAACGTGAAAGTTGCTTGTGTTTTTGACCGACCCGGCCATCGAAAAATATATTCTGGTAAAACTGCACCATGGCAAAATCCAGCAATTCCGGCGCCTTGGCAAAAACGTCGACAAAGGTTGGTGTACCCGTCAACTCATTCAGGGCATCCCAGGCAATCCTCGCACCTTCGGATAATTTGTCCCTGGGAACCCGGGTCAGTAGTGTTTCTGTCATGGTTTTGTCCTCATTGTTTGGCCGAAAGCCGCATCATTTCAAGGTATTGTCATTAGGGGAAATTAATTATATGCTGCGGCGCAAGCAAAATAAACAATCATGATTGTTTATTTGTTTTCAACATGGAAGGGATCAGTGTCAAGTGCCAGGGTAATTAACATGGAAGGGGTCGGAGTCAAGCGCCAGGGTAATTTAAACATGGAAGGGTTCGGAGTCAAGCGCCAGGTTAATTTACACTGGCACTTGACTCCGACCCCATTCACAATAAACAGATTAATATTATTCAGGACCCCTTAGAGATATGAATAATCCAATGTCAGAAGTTTCTTCTCCCGTATGCTTGCTGCTGTCAGAAGGCGCATCCTATGTCACCGGTCAGGTGATTTCCGTCAACGGTGGCTATACCATCGCAACGTAAAGTACCGCTTGGAGCTTACAACATGGCGTCGTCCTTTCAATTCAATCCGCTGCAGATTCCTGATGAATTAAAACCCTTGCGCAGGGAAGTGCGCAGCTTCCTGGGTGAAGCAAGCAAAGACTGGTCTGGCTGGGAACTCGGCCATTCGTGGACAGGTTTCGACCCTGAATTCAGCCGCAAAATCGGTCAACGTGGCTGGATCGGTATGACCTGGTCCGAACAATACGGTGGCCACGACCGGTCCGCCTTGGAACGCTTTGTCGTTGTCGAAGAAATGCTGGCAGCGGGTGCACCTTTGGGTGCTCACTGGATTGGTGACCGGCAAAGTGGTCCACTGCTGCTGCGTCTGGGCACTGAAGATCAACGTCAGCGTTTTTTGCCGATGATTGCCCGTGGTGAAGCCGCTTTCTGTATCGGCCTCAGTGAGCCGGGATCCGGCTCCGACCTGGCATCCATTCGCTCCCGCGCAGATAAAGTCGACGATGGCTGGCGTCTCAATGGTCGCAAGATCTGGACGACATACGCCCACCTGAGCGATTTTATGATCGGTCTTTTCCGCAGTGACCGCAGCAAGGAGAGACACGCAGGCCTGTCACAATTTCTTATCGACCTTGGCAGTTCCGGCATCGAGGTAAGACCCATTGCAGACCTGACCGGTGAAGCCCACTTCAACGAGGTTCTTTTCGAAGATGTGTTTGTGCCGGACGACATGCTGGTGGGTAGCGAAGGCAATGGCTGGCAGCAAGTCACTTCTGAACTGACCTTTGAACGCAGCCAGCCTGATCGATTTATGAGTTGCTTCTCCCTGCTGCCCCTGTCCATTGATGCCCAGCAAGGCAGCGGCGACCGCCTGGCCTGCCGTCAGATTGGCCAGTCCCTGTCAGAACTGGTGATCCTGCGTGAAATGTCATTGTCTATCCTCGGTCAGTTGGAGCAGGGTCACACGCCCTCCCAGGAAGCCGCACTGGTGAAAGAACTCGGCAACAGTTACGAGCAGCGAGCACCCGGCATGGTTCGTGAGCTCTTTGATACACCGGCTGTCATGAACCGGGGTGACCGCTTCAGTGAACTGCAGGCTTACCTGACAATGACCGTACCGAGTTTTTCTCTGCGCGGTGGCACCCGGGAGATTCTGCGCGGCATTATCGCCAAGGGGTTGGGCTTGTAATGAATGCTGAAATGAATATTGGAGAATTATTCGCCGAGCAGATGGATCGTCTGCTAAGCGAAAGTGTCTCCCGCGAGTTGTTGATCAGCGTCGAAAATGGCCAGGCGGCAGATACGCTCTGGCAGACGCTGGAAGAACTGGGGTTTTTGTTGGCGCTTGTGGACGAAGAAAGCGGTGGCTCGGGCCTTGACTGGGAGGATATCGAGCCGACCCTGCGCTGCGCTGGTCGTCATGCGGCGCCGGTTCCACTTCCAGAAGCACTGCTGGCCAACGGGGTGCTTGCAGGTGCTGGCCTAGCCCTGCCCACCGGGCCGGTGACCGTCAGCACCGCCCTGTATCAGCTGGATGCCAACGATGAACTCCACGGGCACGACAGTGACGTTGCCTGGGCGCCTGTGTGTGAGAACATGGTTGCCATTGCCGAACGGGGTAACGATAAATACGTGTGCCTGTTGTCGCCGGAACAATGCCAGGTCGAGTCCCAGGAAACCCTGGCGCGGGTGCCAACCGGGGCGCTGAACCTTGCCGGCGTTACCCCGTTGGCAATTGCCGGGGCACCCCGGACAATAGGCGAGCTTGGTCTGCTCCCTTATCTCGCCGGCATGCGCACGGTTCAGATTGGAGGCGCCCTCGAAGAAGTGCTTGGCCTGTGTGTCGAATACGCCAATGACCGGGAGCAATTTGGTCGCCCCATTGGCAAGTTTCAGGCGATTCAACACGCGATTGCCGAACTTGCGTCACAGACCGCCGCGGCACAGGTTGCGGGTCAGTATGCTTGCCGCCAGATTGATGCCGGCAACGCCGAGTACGGCGGCATGGTCGCCAAAATCCGGGCCGGCCAGGCGGCGGGCCGGGGGGCTGAAATTGCCCACCAGGTATTTGGTGCCATTGGTTTCACCGATGAGCACAGCCTGCACTATCTCACCCGGCGCCTTTGGCAGTGGCGCAGCGATGCGGGCAGTGAGTTCTGGTGGTCCGAGCGGCTTGGGCGCAAAGCCATCACCGCGGGTGGTGATGGCCTGTGGCCATCCATAGCAGGTTGATTTTTCATTCAGTTCCGGGCACTCAAATCATGCATGAAAAAATAAAAGGAATCGATGAACTGAGGGCGGACTTGCTGTCAGGGGCTGATCTCGAGGCCATTGAAGACCGCCATCGTGCCGGCAAATTGACCGCCAGGGAACGAATTGAAAGATTGTTCGACCCGGGGACATTTTATGAGATCGACTTGTTTGCAAAGCCGATAGAAACCGGATTTGCGAAGGATAAGGAATCCAGGCGCGGTGGTGCTGTCGTTGTTGGATACGGTGATGTAAATGGCCGGCCTGTCTGTGCGTGGGCCCAGGATGCTCTGGTGTTTGGCGGCCGGGTCGGTATTGTCCATGCGCGCAAGATTGTTGAAGTGATCGAGCGCGCGGTGAAGGCGAGGATTCCATGCGTCGGAATGATTGATTCCGAGGGCCTGTTGCACGAAGACATGATCAGCTATCCCAGTAATTATTCCTATGACAGAATCATGTCTGAGCAGGTCACGGCCTCCGGCGTTATCCCGCAGATTTCACTGATCATGGGGCCTTGCAAAGGGGCTGCAGCAATCTCTGCACAGCTGAGTGATTTTGTTTTCATGGTTCGTGGCGGCAGTTATGCGTGTGCGTCCAGGCCCCCGGACGGGGCTGAGTGGGGAGAGACGGGAGCCGCCATGACCCACTACAGAAAGACCGGATGTTGCGATGTGCTGGCTAAAAACGACGAGGAATGCATCCAGAAGGCCAGGGAACTGTTGGATTTGTTGCCATCGAACAACGCGACTGCATCACCACCCATTGACAATGGAGACGACATCAACCGGGAGGTGCCTGAACTGCTTGACATCGTACCTGGAGATATCAGGAAGCCTTATAAAATTCAAAAAGTGATCCACGCAATAGCGGATGATGGACACTTTTTTGAGACAAGAGGCGGTTGGGCCGACAACCTGGTCGTGGGTTTTGCCCGGTTTGGAGGCAAAGCCACGGGTTTGATCGCCAATAATCCGAGAGTTTTTGCGGGATGCCTTGATGTTGACTCTGCTGACAAGCATGCCCGTTTTGTTCGTTTTTGTGACGCATTCAATATTCCACTGGTCTATCTGGCAGACACACCTGCATTTCTTCCCTCCGTCAAACAGGAGCGCAGGGCGATCATCAGGCATGGAGCCAAGGTCGTCTTTTCAAACAGCATGGCCACGACTCCACAGATGCAGGTCTATTTGAGAAAGTGCTATGGCGGCGGGAACCTGGCCATGCCAGGCAATAACCTGGGGGGAGACATTGGACTCCTGTGGCCCACGGCCGAAGTTTTATTGATGGGTGCTGAAGGCGCGGTATCGATCATCCACAGAAAAGAGATTGCCGAGGCGGCCGACCCCGGAAAAGAATACAAGGACAGGGTCGCGCAGTTCAAAGAGTCGGGAGCAGTGGAAAACGAATGGGAAGGCTGGTCGGGCCAGGAGTATATACACCCGAAAGAGACCCGCTCAAAGATCATCCAGACGCTGAGGCTGCTCGAGGGCAAGCAAGCTGAAACCAGATTTAGAAAACACGACAATATGCCACTCTAGTGTACTGCATCGTACACATGGATTGATGAAGGTTGCACAAGCCTTTGGCCACAGGTGAAAGAGAATATGACAGGCGCGCGACAAAAAGCACAAGAACTGGAGAAGTTGAGACAGAAATATGAGTTCGGCGGTGGGCAGGAGGCGATTGACAAGCTGCACGCACGAGGAAAACTCACCGCCAGGGAACGGATTGGGCGCTTGCTTGATCCGGGCAGTTTCAGAGAATTCAACCTGTGGGCACAGCCCACGCGAACGAGTTTCAATATAGACCTCAAGGACAATCCAGGGGATGCCATGGTAACTGGCTACGGCCGGGTAGACGGACGTCCTGTTTGCGTATATGCCCATGATTTTTCAGTCCTTGGGGGAAGCCAGGCATCGGTTCAGTATTGGAAAACCTGCAAGGTGATGGATACGGCCGCCAGGCTTGGTATTCCTTACATAGGCCTGGTGGATTCCGGTGGTATCCGTATCCAGGACGCGTTCGGCATCAACGCCGGGTCAGGGGTGAGCAGGGATGCAGATCTCTGGTACGCTTCCGCCGTAACTTCGGGCGTTGTACCCAGTATCAGCCTTGTGCTTGGTGCCTCATATGCCGGCACAGCCTACTCTCCCTTTTTGGCCGATGCTTTCTTCATGGTTGATAATCCCAATTGTCACATGTCGCTCGCATCCCCTGAACTCCTGAAATCGGTCACTTCCCAGGATGTAACCCGCGATGAGATAGGCGCTGCCAGACTCCACGCCGAGGTGACGGGATCCTGTGACTATTTGGGGGAGTCTGAAGATGCCGTGTTGCAAAGAGCGCGGGAGTTGCTCAGCTATCTTCCCTCCAATTGCCGGGAACAACCACCGTTGCTTGACACGGGGGACGATCCCCGCCGTACGGACAAGGGCCTGATCGACTTGATTTCCAGCGCGAGCGATAAGCACTATGACATGCACGACGTCATAACGAGAATCGTGGATGGTGGAAAGTTTTTCGAATTAAAAAGTGAATACGCCGCGAATATGATTGTGGGGTTGGCGAGGTTGGGAGGACGATCCACCGGGATCGTGGCAAACAACCCCGCAGTGCTGGGCGGTGCATTGGATTACCGGACGAGCGAGAAGGAAGCGCGCTTCGTCCGTTATTGCGATGCGTTCAATATCCCGCTGGTATTTCTGGTGGATACACCCGGTTTTATCTCAGGGAAGGGGCAGGATCAGGAGGGCCTTGAACGACACGCAGCGATGGCCACTTATGCCGTATGCGAAGCCACGGTTCCCAAGATCGTCCTGCATGTCGGCAGGTGCTTTAACAATGGACAGATGACAATGGGCACGCGTTTGATGGGTGCTGATGCGGTCATGGCATGGCCGACGGCGGACATTCGTTTTGTCGATTTTGACGAGGCACTGGAAGCCGTCCATGGCACGGGGAAGGAAGATATCGACCCGGCGGACATTGAACGGTTCACCCGAAAATACTTTGATTCGCCAAAATGCCCGGCTGCTTTGCTGGTGGTTGATGACATCATCAATCCGGAAGATACGCGGCCAATATTGATTGACACCCTGGGCATTGTTGAAAAGAAGGCGGTGACGCGACCGGACAAGAAACACGGAAATTTGCCCCTTTGAGATGGGGTCAGAGTAAAGTGCCAGTGCATGAAATGGGGTCAGAGTAAAGTGCCAGAATAAACGAAGTGGGGGCTAACCATGTAGGTTTACTCTGGCACTTTACTCTGACCCCAATCATCGTAAATCCACCTCCACCATGCCCTCGTTGATCCTTACCGGAAAGGTCTGGATAGGCCGCTTTGCCGGCGCACCGGTGGCTTCGCCGGAACGAATGTCGAAGGTCGCACCATGCAGCGGACACATGATCCGGTAGCCACGCATGCGCCCACCTTCGAAGGTGGAATCTGAATGTGAGCAGTGATTTTTTATCGCGAAATATTCATCCCTGAAGCGGCAGATAGCAATATCGATACCATTGACGGTAAAGGTGGAAAAACTTTTTTCAGCAATTGCCTCGGTTGCAACTACGGTTGTATAGACCTGCTCGGACATGAAATGGGGTCAGAGTAAAGTGCCAGAGCAGAGTATACGAAATTGGGTGAAATCATGTTGGTTTACTCTGGCACTTGACTCTGACCCCGATTATCTTCCTTTCGCATGGGGCGGGTGCTAAAATAACTTGAAACATATTCAAAATATTCAAGGAGACTTTGCCATGATGACATTTCTGGCGCGTATGAAAATCAAGGAAGGCAAGGAGGCTGATTTTGTCCGTATTGCAAAAGCACTGACGGAGAAAGTTCGGATCAGCGAACCGGAAACAACCGCTTATGAGTTTTTTAAGCTCAGGGACGACCCACTGGGTTACGCCGTTCTGGAACAGTTCACCAGCGAAGAAGCCGAAGAATCTCACCGTAATACACCACATTTCCTGGAATTGGCGCCTGGCCTGATCGAATGTATTGATGGCACTTACGTCAGGGAATTTCTTGATCCACTGGAATAGGGGTAAAGCACATGAACACTGACCTGGACGCTGTCCGCCTGCAGGCCACCAGCCTGGGGGATTTGCTGTTGATGGCCGCCGACGAGCGGCCCGATCACGTTGCGGTCATCCTGCCGGGGGAGCGACGCAGTTATGCCCAAATCCGTGATGAGGCTCTGCGCACCGCTTTAAGTTTACAGGCATTGGGCATTGGGCCGGGCGATCACGTCGGCTTGTTGTTGCCGACCGGGATGGATCTCGTCGTCACCCTGTTTGCCACGACCCTGCTGGGTGCCGTCAGCGTACCTATCAACGCCAGATACATGCCGCCGGAATTGGCTTACGTGGTGGAAAATGCTGATCTTAAGGTCCTGCTGACGACCGACAAGATTGCAGAATCGGTGAATTTTGTCGACCGGCTCAACCAGGCTTTTCCGCAGTTGACAGAAGCGGATGCCGGTCGTTTGCATTTGGACGGTGCACCGCTGCTCAGGAACATCGTGCTTTACGGCAACTCGTCGGCTCACGGTATGTTGACCCAGACACAATTCAACGCGTTGGCGGAAGATGGCGACCTGCAACGACTTCACCTCGATCGTTTGCAGATCAGGTTGGGTAATACAGCCCTGATCATGTATACCTCCGGTACCACGGCCAACCCCAAGGGTTGCATGATTTCGCACGAGGCCATTGTGCGCAACAGTGCGGCACTTGCAGACCGCTATGAATTGACTGGTGCGGACAGTTTCTGGTCGCCATTGCCGATGTTTCATATCGCGGCCATCCTGCCGCTCACCGCCATATTTGCCAAGAGTGGTACCTATGTAACCACGGGTTACTTCGATGCGGGTGAAGCACTCAGGATGATGGAAGAAGAAAAAGTCACCGCAACCTATCCGTGTTTCTGGACCATCATGTCCGACCTGGTCGATCACCCCGACTTTGAAAACACAGACCTCAGCCGTATCAAGCTGATGAACGCCAATTTTGCGGTGCAGCCACCTGAAATAGGTGAAAAGATGAAGAAGGCGCTGCCAAATGCAGTCTTTGTGGGCACGTTCGGCATGACCGAGACCGCTGGTACCGTCACGACCAGCCGTCTGGACGCCACGGAGGAACAACGTTTCAAACGCCTGGGAACACCGTTGTCAGGCCTCGAGGTCAAGGCCATCGACCCCGAAACGGGTGAGGAAGCTGACCCCGGCGAGCGTGGCGAGGCCTGGATTCGGGGCTACGGCACGTTCACCCGTTACTATAAATCACCGGAGAAAACGGCGGAGGCGCTGGACGATGAAGGCTGGTTCCATTCCGGTGACCTGATCTCCATTGACCCGGATGGCCAGTTGATGTTTCACGGTCGTCTCAGGGACATGCTCAAGGTGGGTGGTGAAAATGTGGCAGCCGTTGAAATCGAGACCTATTTGCAGAGTCACGATGCGGTCAAGCTGGCGCAGGTCGTTGGTATTCCTCACCGGCGGCTGACCGAGATTCCGGCGGCATTTATTGAACTTGAGGCGGGTAAAACCGTTTCGGAAGCGGAATTGATCGCCTTTTGCAAGGGTAAGATCGCCGGTTTTAAAATTCCCCGCTATGTGCGATTCGTAGATGAGTGGCCGACTTCTTCCACCAAGATACAGAAATTTAAACTACAGGAACAACTGATTGAGGAACTGGGCCTCGGCTAACCCGGACATTTCACT
>CAZYVH010000014.1:0-43945 GCA_964650905.1 uncultured Wenzhouxiangellaceae bacterium
TTACGCCTGAGAGTGCGCTCGGCGGGGATACCGGTAGCGGCCTCCGGGACACACTTTAGTGTACTGCATCGTACACATGGCCTCTGAAAGGGCCATGTATACGATGCAGTACACCAGCCATCCATGGGCGTTCGGAATCCGTTCCCTACGGATTACGGTCCCGGACACCGCCACCGGCACCCCCTCTCAAGCCGTTGTGCCCGTGCATGGCTCCGCCGACCGGTGGTCTGTCCATGAGCCGTGGTGGGTACTTACATCCAGGGACCGTGAGCAACAGGGATGTTGCGACCGAGCCTACAGGGATGTATTCACGGCGTGTCCCTGGGTGTGAGTACCCACCGCGGCTGCTTGCCAGGTGGGTTCCCTAAACCGGTCAATAAAACCATTCTTTGTGTACAACGTTGCTAGAATTCACAGCTAGTTAAACCATGATAGTGAAATTCACCATTTACCATACGATTTACGCTTTTTGTGGTTTTTTGAGTAGAATGCAGAGTTTGTCATTGAGTATGTAATCTAGGGGGCGTTCTCAATTAGCCAGGTTGCGCTGTTGCACCTGAAAATACGCCAGGCAAGGCGCGAGGAGAAAGGTTTGGTAACTCCAAATGAACGACGAGCAACGCAGTATGGCGTATTTTCAGGTGCAACCCGAAGGGCCGGGCCTATTTTTCCGTCCAGCGGCGTTATCATTCGCTTGTATGGAGTAACCAAACCACGCTCATTCTGCCTTGCTGGGCAAAAAAATAGACTCCGGCAGCACAGTCTGGGTAATTGAGAACGCCCCCTAGTGCACCCGCAAAATAATTTTGATGTCATCGTCATCGGCGGTGGTCACGCCGGTACCGAGGCCGCACTGGCTGCAGCCCGCAGCGGTGCGCGTACGTTGTTGTTGACCCATAGTATCGAGACCATCGGACAGATGAGTTGCAACCCCGCAATCGGTGGCATTGGCAAGAGTCATCTGGTCAAGGAAATTGACGCCATGGGTGGTGTCATGGCCGCGGCCGCTGATGCCGCCGGTATCCAGTTCCGTACTCTCAACGCCCGCAAAGGCCCGGCGGTACGGGCCACCCGCGCACAATGCGACCGTAACCTTTACCGCGCCCACATACGCAACGCGGTTGAGAACCAGCCCAATCTGAGTATCTTTCAGCAGGCGGTGGATGACTTGCTGCTGAAAAATGATCGTATCTGCGGTTGTCGCACCAGCATGGGGCTGGAATTCCACGCCCCCGCCATTGTGCTCACAACCGGTACTTTTCTGGGTGGCAAGATCCATATGGGTGAAACCCAGAGCGCCGGTGGCCGTGCCGGTGATCCGCCCTCCATTTCGTTGGCGAGGCGCTTGCGTGAACTGCCGTTTGATGTGGGGCGCCTGAAAACCGGAACACCACCCAGGGTGGATGGCAAAAGCGTCGATTTTACCCGCTTGAGCAAACAGCACGGCGATCTTCCCAGACCGGTTTTTTCCTTCATGGGGACAAGCGAAGACCAGCCTGAACAGGTCAATTGCTGGATAACATACACGACGGAAAAAACACACGAGATTATTCGTTCCGCCTTACACCGATCACCGCTTTATGCAGGCAGGATTGACGGCGTTGGGCCGCGTTATTGCCCGTCCATAGAGGATAAAATCGTTCGTTTTTCCGAGCGTGACAGTCATCAGGTGTTTATCGAGCCAGAAGGGCTGCACACCCGTGAATTGTACCCAAATGGTATATCGACCAGTCTGCCCTATGATGTGCAGCTACAGTTTCTACACTCTATAGCAGGCTTTGAGAATGCGCATATCACGCGACCGGGTTATGCGATCGAATATGATTTTTTTGACCCGAGAGGTCTGCGTTCCAGTCTTGAAACCCGTTCGGTCAGTGGTTTGTATTTTGCCGGCCAGATCAATGGCACCACGGGTTACGAGGAGGCTGCTGCACAGGGGCTTGTTGCCGGTATCAATGCCGCCCGCAGCACACGTGGTGAGGATGCCTGGTCACCCCGCAGGGACGAAGCCTATATCGGTGTTCTGATCGATGACCTGGTGACGCAGGGGACCCGTGAGCCTTACCGGATGTTTACCAGCAGGGCGGAGTATCGTCTGCAGCTACGTGAGGATAATGCAGATTTGCGTCTGACCCCGACCGGGCGCGAGCTGGGACTGGTGGATGACCTGCGCTGGCAGACATTCGAAAGGAAAAGCAATGCAATCGTGCAAGAACAACGCAGGCTGGGTGCCATATGGGTGACGCCTGACAATGCTGTCGGGCGTTCACTCCAGGAGACCCTGGCGGTCAAATTGAGCAAAGAAGTACGGGCGTTGGATCTTTTAAAACGACCAGAAATAAACTATTCGGAGTTGGTAAAAGTTGCGGGTCTTGGTCCGGGTAGCAGTGACGTCCGGGTTGCACAGCAAGTGGATGTGCAGGTGCGGTATGAAGGTTACCTGGCCCGCCAGGCCATTGAAATTGAAAAAAACCGGCGTAATGAAAACACCTTGATCCCCACAGCGTTTGATTATACCGAGGTGCAGGGACTTTCAGCGGAATTGTGTGAGAAATTGCAACACACCCGACCTGTTAGTATTGGCCAGGCGCAACGGATACCCGGTATGACACCGGCTGCTATTTCATTGCTGCTTATTTGTTTAAAACGTGCTGAAAACGGCCGTCAGGTGGCCTGAACAATTACGAAACGAGCAGTGTGCGTACCGTGTTTGTAACACGCGACACGACTTTTGCGATATATCCTGTAACTCCTTCGTTGAAGGTCGCCCGCATTTGGGACCTCTCCTTCGATAATATATCCTGGTATTTGCCTTCTCCGGGCTTTGTGGGGAAATGTATTTTAACCTGAATGATGATTATTTATTTGAATTACAAATAAAAAACACTGGTTTTACATCTTTTTAACCAGCTGAGCGTATGCTTGTCATGTAAGTTGACTGTGCCTGGTGTATCGCGTCTCATGACAGGCAGTCCCCACACTTCTATGCCTATAGCGATACACCAATTGATACCCCGGCCCACACGCCGGGGTTTTTTTATGCGGGGTTCGTGTTTTCGTATTCCAGCCCGGCTTTGAGGTCTTTAAACACGTTGTTATCCAGTTCACCTTCACTTTTGGCCACGACGGTCGTAACCATGGAATCACCGGTGATGTTGACCACAGTGCGGGTCATGTCCAGCAGACGGTCCACACCCAGGATCAGTGCGATACCTTCTTCCGGCAATCCGACCTGGCTCAACACACCGGCCAGCACCACCAGACCGACGCTGGGAACACCTGCTGTGCCGATGGATGCAAGGATCACCATAACCATCAGATACTGGCTGATTGTCAGATCAATACCATAGAACTGGGCGATGAAGCCGGTGGCAATACCCTGCATGATCGCGGTACCGTCCATGTTGATGGTGGCCCCCAACGGCACTGTGAACGAGGCAATCTTGTTGCTGACCCCGACCTTTTTTCCAAGGTTTCAAGCGTCACAGGAATGGTGGCGTTACTGGAAGCGGTGCTGAATGCAAACAACATGGCTGCGCGCAGTTTAAAAAGGAAAACTATCGGGTTCAGACGCCCGAGTAGTGTAAGTATGATTGGATAGACCACGAGTGCATGTACAAACAATACGGCAAACACCAATGTCACATAACGTCCCACCGCCATAAAATCATCCGCGCTGCTGGTTGCGGCGAGGATCGTGATAAGGGAAAAACTCCATAGGGTGCAAAGCGCATCACCAGTGTTACCAATTTCATGATGATGGTGTTCATATCAGTGAACCAGTGAGCGACCCGGGTGCCAGACGCCTTACTAAGGGTGATGGCAATACCCAGCAAAACCGCAAAAAAGATGATCGGTAACATTTTCGCGTCGGCCATGGCGGCCACCGGGTTGGTCGGTACCATGTCGATAATAACCTGTGTGAGGGGTGTGGCCGCAGCAATTTTTGCCTGTACGACCGCCTGCGGGTGAGCACCGATCCCAGGTTTGAAAATAATTGCGCAGATCAATGCGGGCGTCACGGCGATGGCGGTGGTCAGCAAGTACAAAGCAATCGTTTTGCCGCCAACCCTGCCGAGCATTTTGGGGTCTGAAAGGGAACTGGCGCCGCAAACCAGCGAGATAAACACCAGAGGGACTACGAGCATTTTCAACAGACTGATAAAAATCTGCCCGACCACCTTCAATACCCCCCCCCGGTCAGCCAAATCTGTGTCCATTCCGGATTACCCATGACATTGAGTATCAGGCCAAACAGGGCACCGAGGATCATGCCGGCAAAAATCTTTGCACTGAGGCTGAGTTTACTTTTTCCTGTCATCGTTTTCCCCGTAGTTCCCCTTTACATCAATGGGTGGATAATTTTTTTTTTAAACATGGCTAGTGTTCGCCGTTTATGAGATAAAATCCAACCATCAGGATTCAGCAGAAGGCACCCATGTGAATAACGAACAGCCCACCACTGTCACCAATTTTATACGCAATACGGTTATGCGGGATTTTGAGTCCGGCAAACACACAACCATCGTAACCCGCTTCCCACCTGAACCCAATGGTCACCTGCATATCGGTCATGCCAAATCCATTTGTCTGAACTTTGGCCTGGCGGCTGAATTTGGCGGCACTACCAATCTGCGCTTTGATGATACCAACCCGCTCAAGGAAAGCGAGGATTTTGCGCAGGCCATTATGAGCGACGTTCGCTGGCTGGGTTTTGAATGGACGGAATTGCGACATGCCTCGGATTACTTTCAGCCATTGTATGAATACGCGGTACACCTGGTGCGTAATGGCAAAGCCTATGTCGACAGCCAGGATGCTGAAAGTATACGTCGCAGCCGTGGCAGTTTGACCGAACCGGGCAGCGACAGCCCTTACCGCGAACGCACGGTCGCTGAAAACCTGGAGATGTTCGAGCGTATGAAAAATGGTGAGTTCGACGACGGCGAACACGTCCTGCGTGCCCGCATCGATATGACCGCAGCCAATATCAATATGCGCGACCCGATAATCTACCGTATCCGCAATGTGGCGCACCACCGTACCGGCGATACATGGCACATCTATCCGATGTATGACTGGGCGCACGGTATTTCGGACGCGATTGAAGGCATTACCCATTCACTGTGTACGCTGGAATTTGAAGACCACCGGCCTTTGTATGACTGGTTCCTGGACAACATCCCGGTGACCTGTCACCCGCAACAGATTGAGTTTGCCCGCGGTAACCTGGATTTCACGGTCATGAGCAAACGCAAACTCCGACAACTGGTCGAAGAAGGTCACGTGTCAGGCTGGGATGATCCGCGTATGCCGACCCTGGCGGGTTTGCGCCGGCGTGGTTATACACCGCGTTCCATTCGCACCTTCTGGAATGAGGCGGGTGTATCCAAGTCCGAGAGCATCATTCCGATGGCTGTGCTGGAAAACGCCGTTCGCAATGACATGAATGAGCACGCACCACGTGTGATGGCGGTCCTCGACCCCGTTAAGGTCGTGCTGATGAATTACCCTGAAGGCAAAAGTGAGTGGCTCGAAGCCCCTTCACACCCGCAGAAGCCGGAAATGGGCAGTCGCGCGGTGCCGCTGGGACGTGAAATCTGGATTGAACGTGGAGACTTCATGGAAGAGCCACCACCAAAGTTTTTCCGTCTGCGTCCCGGTGGTGAAGTGCGTCTGCGTAATGCTTTTATCATCAGGTGTACGGATGTCATCAAGGCTGCAGACGGCCAGGTCAGAGAAATACATTGCGAATACGACCCAAGCAGTCGCAGCGGTCTGCCGGGCGCGGCGCGTAAGGTAAAAGGCACCATCCACTGGGTTTGCGTCGAACACGGTGTGACCGCCGAGGTGCGTCTGTATGACCGTCTTTTCAGCGTCCCAAACCCTTTGTCCAACAAGGGCAGGGATTATCTGGAGTTTCTCAATCCCGATTCACTGGAGACGCTTGAAAATGCTGTCGTGGAACCGGCGGTCGCACAGGGCGAGCCTGGCGACTGCTTTCAGTTTGAACGGGTCGGTTATTTTACGATTGACCCGGACAGCGACGACGTGAACCATCCTGTTCTGAACCGCACGGTCTCGTTGCGCGATTCCTGGGTAAAGCTGAATAAGTGACTTGAGGCACACTCGCAAGTGCTGTCAATTTGCTAGAATTTCAGGGAGCCTCTGTTCTATTCTGAGCGAAGTGGATTGTGATTCAAAATGTTCAGATTTAAGGCGTGGATCGTACGTAATAGCCAGCTATTGTGAAGATTCACAACGCAGAAGCTGGATATTTTGGACGCAAGATACGAGTTCATGAATAGATCAGAGGCTCCTTCTTTCAACTGGACTGTATTCAAGGGAGAATAGTATGGGCTGGATAATTCTTGCTTTAATCGTAGGCGCGGTCTTTTTTGCGATTTCCATCTACAACCGCCTTGTGGCCGGTCGGAACCGTTTCAAAAATGCCTTTGCTCAGATCGATGTGCAACTCACGCGGCGTCACGATCTGATACCCAACCTGGTTGAAACAGCCAAGGGTTATATGAAGCATGAGCGTGAAACCCTGGAAGCGGTGACCAACGCCCGCAACATGGCGGTGGCCGGTCTTAAAAATGCCGCCAGGGATCCTTCGAACCCCGAGGCCATGAAGCAACTGGCGCAGGCGGAACAGGGTCTTTCCGGTGCGCTCGGCAGATTGTTCGCATTATCGGAGTCCTATCCGGACCTGAAAGCCAACCAGAACATGATGCAGCTTTCCGAAGAACTTACCACGACCGAGAACAAGGTCGCGTTTGCACGTCAGGCCTACAACGATTCGGTCATGCAGTACAACACCATGTGCGAGTCTTTCCCGAACAACTTTTTTGCCGGCTGGTTCCATTTCCTGCCCGCAGAATTGCTGGAAATAGAAGATGAGACCAAACGTCAGGCGCCGCAGGTGTCGTTTTAGGTCTGTGGTGTACCATGTTGATGGCTGTCACGTTGCGGCGGCCATCACCGTGATAGCAGACCAGGGGCCGGGCGCTTGAATTTCTTTGAATATCAGGATCGGGCACGGCGTCAGAGCCGCTGGCTGGTTTTCCTGTTCATCATGGCCGTTATAACCATTATCGTGGTGATCGATCTTGCCGTGCTCATTGCATATGGTGTTACCGACAGCGAACGGCAGCAGGCGGTGCTCAGTGCGCAGGCCATCATGGACAACCTGCCGATACTCATTGGCGGCGCACTGGTAACGGCAGCGGTTGTTGCCCTCGCCAGTCTCTTCAAGACCATGACCCTGCGCGGTGGTGGTGGTAAGGTTGCGCGGGAACTGGGTGGCACCCTGGTCGGGGCTGACACCCGTGATCCATTGCGCCGGCGTTTGTATAACGTGGTGGAAGAAATTGCGCTGGCCTCCGGTATCCCGGTGCCGGAGATCTATGTCCTTGAACAGGAATCGGGTATCAATGCATTTGCAGCGGGATTTACGCCCTCGGATGCAGCCGTGGCGGTGACACACGGGGCGCTGGCAAAGCTCAGTCGGAATGAATTGCAGGGCGTCATCGCACACGAATTCAGCCACATATTCAACGGCGATATGCGTCTCAACATTCGTCTCATGGGCGCCCTGTTCGGCATCCTCATGCTGTCCCTGATCGGCCGGCGCGTATTGCGTGGCTCCTACTACATGGGTCGCTCAAAAAACAGCAACGGTGGTGCCATCGTGCTCATTGCCTTTGCGGTCATGGTCGTCGGTTATATTGGTCTATTTTTCGGGCGCTGGATCAAATCCGCTGTTGCCCGGCAGCGCGAATACCTGGCGGATGCATCGGCGGTACAGTTTACCCGTGACCCGGGCGGCATTGGTGGTGCGCTGAAGAAAATCGCGGTTTACAGCGAAGCTTCCTATCTGAATGTGGAAAGCGAGGAAGTCAGCCACATGTTGTTTGGTGATGGCCAGCCGATGAGTATGTTTGCGACCCATCCTCCAATCAATGAGCGGATTTCCAGGATTGACCCCGCGTTCCAACCCGACGATCTTTTCAAACTGGCAAAGCACCTGCAGGACGAGCAGGAAAACCAGACTCGCGAATTTGCCAGCAAGCAACAAAAACGGCAGCAGGAGGCGCAACGGGGTAAACCGCAAGCGGGCGGCATGTTTGACGCGGGTAATATCATTGATCAGATTGGTCAGCCGGATTATTCAAGGATACTGCTGGCGGCGACACTGGCGGCGTCCATCCCTGAAAAAATAAACCGGGCAGCGCACTCAGGCGAATGGGCCACGGAGGTATTGTTTTACTGCCTGCTCGACAAGGACAGCGAACTGCGTGAACAGCAGTTGCTCAGCGTCGCGCAACGCATGGGTTCTGACAGCGAGTCACGGGTGCGGGCACTGCTCAAGGCCGCGCCCAAGCTGGCCAGGGAACAGCGTCTGCCATTGCTCGAAATTGCTTACCCGGAACTGAAACGCCGCCCACCTGATTATGTCAGGCAGGTGCTGGCCACGGTCAAGGTTCTGAGCGAGGCCGATGGACGCACAGACGTGTTCGAGTACCTGCTGGCAAAACTTATCGCTTTGCACCTGTGGGAGTCGGCCAATCCGCAACGGGTGCGATTATCGGGAAATAAGACACTGCAACAGATGCAGGCTGACGCGCTGGTGGTCATCTCGATACTCGCCAGCCATGGTCAGAGTGAAACGGCAGATGTCGAACAGGCTTACCACGCCGGTGCGGCTGAGCTGGGTGCAGACAAAACCTCGCCCATGCCGCAGATTGATGATTGGTGTAAGGCGCTGGACCAGGCGTTGCCGTTACTCGATGCTTTGCAACCGGCTGGCAAACACAGACTGGTCAGCGCGCTGGTGGCCACGGCCATGGCGGACGAGAGAATTGCGGTGACTGAAAAGGAGTTGCTGCGTCTCGTCTGCGCCGTGATCCATGTGCCCCTGCCCATGCTGACCAGCGGTACCCAGGCACAGGCCTGAGAATATACAATCTGTATTGGCTTTAAGGGTTGAACATGCTGCCAACGTCATGATCAAACGCATACACCATATCAATTTCATCGTCAAAGATCTCGACAGGGCGGTTGAGCGTTACCGAATTTTATTCGGTGATCCTGTCGCAGAATCGGAAGTATTACCGCAACGCGGTGTCAGACTGGCGCGGTTCAGGGTGGCTGACACCTGGTTGATCCTGGTGCAACCCGTGACGGCGGACAGCGTCCCGGCACGTTTCCTCGAAGAACACGGTGAAGGTTTCTTCCTGCTCTCCTGCCAGGTGGACGATGTCAGGCAGGCGGCCGGGCGGGTTGCAGCAGCGGGTATCGGGGTGACAGACCTCGGTCCCCGTCAGGGTCTGGATGACTGGCAGGTGATGGACCTGGAGCCGGCAGACCTTTATGGTGTCGATATGCAGTTGCTTGAATCTGCTGATTGAATAATTTAAATCAGGATGTATTGCGTTGGGTGGACTGCAGTTGTTTTGTCATTGAGCGAATCAGCCATACTCACGCCAGATAGACCCACGGGCGGGCCAGTTTGTCCGCATGCCGGAATGAGCTGATTTGACTCTCCAGCCGAAGCGTCAACGTTATGGGGGCCCATCCATTGAGTAACATTTCAGCAAAGGAATCTTCGATCTTGAATGGGTAAACCTGTTCAGGAGACAGACCCACAGTTCGCTGCTGCAGGTTGATGGTCAGGCGGTTTTTCTGTGGGTCCTGTTCGACAAAAGCAAGCAATTGTCCAATTATTTCTGTTGGCAGGCTGACCGGCAGGATTCCATTGGCGATGCAGTTGTTTTTAAAAATTGTACCAAAAGAAGGGGCGATGATGGCCCTTATGCCAAATTCAGCCAATGCCCACGTCGCGTGCTCCCTGGAGGAACCACAGCCAAAGTTTTTGCCGCTCAGCAGGATACTGGCACCCTGGTAAGCCGTCTTGTTCAGGACAAAGCCGGGCTTGGGAATACGGGCCAGTCGGTCTTTATAACGCCAGTTGGCAAAAAGACCGTCGGACAGTCCCTGCCTTGAGACCCGTTTCATCTCCACCGATGGAATGATGCTGTCTGTATCAATATTGTTGAGGATCAATGGCACCGCAACGCCCTCGAACCTGGTAATTTTTCTCATGAATCGTCCCCCGTGGTGGCCTGCCTGATGAAACCCTCAACCGCCGAGGCGGCCACGGTCAGGGGACTGGCAAGATGTGTGCGCGTGCCCGGACCCTGTCGGCCTTCAAAGTTCCGGTTCGTTGATGAAATCACGCGCTTGCCGGCACCGAAGGTTTCGCCACCGGCATAGAAGCACATCGAACACCCGGATTCCCGCCACTCGAACCCCGCTTCGCTGAATATCCTGTCAAGGCCCTCAGACTCTGCTGTGTGTTTGATCTGAGTTGAGCCGGGAACCACGATAGCCCGGACACACGGGTCAACATGCTTGCCTTTAAGAAAACCTGCAACCTGACGCAGGTCCGCTAAGCGTGCGTTGGTGCAAGAACCGATAAAGGCGGCATCAATTGGAATGTCAGTGATGCAGGTTCCGGGCGATAAACCCATATACGCTTGCGCCTTGAACATGGACTTTCTTGTATCCGGTTCGGGCTCTTTGGCCGGGTCGGGAACAACCCCGTTTATGGCAACCGCATGCTGTGGACTCGTCCCCCAGGTGACCGTTGGCTGGATGCAGGAGCCATCGATGACCAGTTCCTTATCGAAGGTCGCAGCCGGATTACTGTGCAGGGTTTTCCAATTCTCCGTGGCCAGTTCCCACTGCTCACCTGCAGGTGCATAAGTGCGGCCTTGTATGTACTCAATGGTTTTTTCATCGACTGCAATGAGTCCGGTAAACGCGGAGAATTCCACCGCCATGTTGCACAAAGTCATACGTGATTCCACCGGCAGCGACAGGACACACGGGCCCGTGAATTCAACTGCATACCCGTTGCCACCCATTGCAGAGTACTGGCTGATTAGGTTCAGCATCATATCCTTGGCACCGGTTCCGGCTGGTAGTTTGCCCTCAAATCTGACCCGCATATTGCGTGGTTTACGCACGCGCAGGGTCCCCGTTACCAGGGCATGTTCGGCATCCGTGGAACCTATGCCCCAGGCCAGTGCGCCCAGGCCGCCCAGCGTACAACTATGGCTGTCGGGACAAACCAGTGTCAGGCCGGGCAGGACGATACCCTGTTCTGCGGCAACAACGTGGACGATACCCTGCCTTGGATCGCCGATATCGAACAATTGAACACCGGTTGCCTTGGTGGCGGCACGCGTGGTCTCGATAAACTCCCTGCCATTGGGCATCAGTGTTTTATCACCCCGGCCCGGGAACGTATCAACAATATGGTCCATGGTGCAGAATACATGTGCCGGCAAGCGTACCTCGAAACCTTTTTCGCTAAGGCTTTGCAATGCAATACCACCGGTGCGTTCGTGCAGAAAAATTCGATCGATCTGCAGCAGGGACTCACCATTAGCAAGGTCTGCTACGGTGTGCAGTGCCCATAACTTGTCGAACAGGGTTTTATTCATAGTTCAGCATTTACGAATCCGTATCCAGGAAAATATTATGTTGATGTACTCGCCTTTAATCTCAACAAAATGTATTATACATATAACATTAATACCATAACATGGGTTAAGACGAGAAAAAGCTGAAGCAGTATCATTTCAACGATAGTGATACCGGACCGGACACGAACCGGGGTTGCTGGCGAAAAGAAAACCTCTGCCGTAGCATGTTTAGACGCCCCCGGGGCAACATACCTCGGGCGTGAACAAGACCCGGCAAGCTAAAACATTGGATACAAAGGTGATGATGTGAGTACTGATTACCCGGTCATTGATGCCATTGCTAATATCTGGACACCGGAAGCGCTTGCGCACCGGCCAGACTGGACCGATGAATTCTTCATTGGCAAGGTCAAGGGCAACCAGGACAGCAGGGGTATCAGCCTGGAAACGATGCTGGCGCAGATGGACGCCGCAGGCATCCGGCGTGCATTTCTGGTCGCCGCAAAAACCGGTCGTCCGGGTCTTCCTGGCAGTTATCATATGCCACTGGAGGTCGTGTCGGACGCTGTGGCGCAATACCCGCAACGCTTCAGTGGTCTGGTCGGTATCGACCCCTACCAGGGTATGGACGGTGTTCGTGCATTGGAAGATGCGGTGACCAACAAGGGTTTTATTGGTGCACATATGTACCCGCATTGGTTTGAGCTGGAACCGAACAAGGCGAAGTGGTACCCGTTCTATAGCAAGTGCATTGAGTTGGATATACCGGTGCAGATGCAGGTCGGGCAATCACTGATTTATGCAAAACAGCAACGCTGCCGCTCTGTAGGACGGCCGATCTATCTCGACGATATCGCCTGTGATCTGCCGGAATTAAAACTCATTGGGTCCCACGTGGGTATCCCGTGGGCGGACGAGATGATTGCAATGAGCTGGAAGCATGAAAACGTTTTTATCTGCACCGATGCGCACAGCCCCAGGTACTGGCCGCCTTCGTTGGTGAACTACATCAACTCCTATGGGCAGGACAAGGTCATATTTGGCACCGACTATCCGGTGTTACAGTTTAAACGGACCCTGGATGAAATTGATGCTTATGAGCTCAAATCCGGGGTGCGCCGTAAATTCCTGCGTGACAATGCTGCCAGGCTCTATGGCCTGGATGATGGACAGGATTGAGCAGCTGTGACCAGTCCATTGGCAGGTATCAGAATTATTGAAATGACGAGTGTTGTGCTTGGTCCTTATGCCTGCCAGATGCTGGGCGACCTGGGTGCGGACGTCATCAAGATCGAACCACCCGGTGGTGACACCAATCGCAACCTGGGGCCATACCGCAGCAGTGCCGATATGAGTTCCCTGTTCGTCAACTGCAATCGCAACAAGCGGAGCCTGGTGCTCGACCTGAAATCGGCGCGTGGCAAGGCAGCAGCCCTAAAACTCATTGAGGGGGCCGATGTCGTGGTGCACAACTTCCGGCCCGGTGCAATGCAGCGCCTGGGACTTGATTACGAGGCAATACGTCGGGTCAATGCACAAATCATATATTGCGCAACCTACGGATACAGTAAAAAAGGTCCCTATGGTGACAAGGGTGCACTGGATGATTCGATCCAGGCGGCCAGCGGTATTGCGGCCCTGAACCAAATGGTGTTGGGTGAGCCCCGTTACCTGCCGACCGTCGTGGCCGATAAAACCACGGCCCTGTACGTGGTGCAGGCCATACTCGCGGCGCTGTTCCATAAACAACGCACCGGCCAGGGCCAGGAAATCGAAGTGCCGATGTTTGAGGCCCTGACTTCATACGTGATGGTGGAGCACCTCTGGGGCCAGACATTCGAACCATCCATTGGCAAGGCCGGTTATACGCGTCTGATGGCTGAGCATCGCAAACCTTATAAAACCAGGGATGGGTTCTACCTGGCTGTGCTACCCTACTGGGACGCCCACTGGGCGACGTTTTGTGAGTTGAGTGGTCACCCGGAGTTGAGCGAAGACCCGCGATTCATCAACATGGCCACCCGCCTGAAAAATATCAACGAGTCCTATGCCGAAACCGGTAAGATCATCGCTACCCGCACCCGCCAGGAGTGGCTTGACCTGTTGGGCGATACCAATGTGCCCATGATGGTCGTCAACAGCCTGGACGATCTGGTGCATGATCCACATCTTGAAGCGACGGGGTTCTGGAAGGTGGTTGAGCACCCGGATGAAGGTTCAATCCGTATGAGTTCCCCACCGATGAATTTTAGTGAAACACCCGCCTCCATCCGCAGCCTTGCCCCCAGACTGGGTCAACACAGTGTTGAGATTTTACGCGAGGCTGGGCTACAGGAAGAGCTAATACAGCAAATGCTTGCCGCCGGCGAAACCCGGGTGGCAGCAAATAATTGTCAGGAGTGAAACATGACATTCAAAAACCTGTTTATTGAGCACCCGCGCAGCAAGGAGGAAGACGCCTGGCTGCGTGAGGAGGCTGAAGAGCAAGAAGAGCGATTCTGTAAATTAGAGGCGGCGATGGAGGAATTGAAACCCGATCGTAGCAGGTGGTACCAGGAATTTTTTGACCGTATCAGCACCATTGGCTTCAATGTTGATGGTGATGACAAGGTGGTCATTGACCGCGACCAGATACCCGTGCAACCCGAGGGAAGGGAGGACAGGGTCATCTGGAAATACGGCATCGACGAAGAGTAGAAGGAGACACCCCATGGCACGACCCCATATCGAACCCTTTTGCGATCGTGACGTCAGTTTCAAGAATATGAACCTGAGCGGATTCGGCCGCGGAATGCGTTACAAGATGCTCAGCCTCGACACCGTTACAGGTGCCTGCTCCATGACCGTCCAATTCGATGGCGGCTACCGGCAGAAGCCCGGGTTTTCATGGTCTGAACTGGAAATGATCGTCATTGAAGGTGAGCTACAATACGGCGACCGGGTAATCCGCAAAGGGCATTACCTGTACATACCCGCCGGCTACGCACTGCCAGAGGTCAGTAGCCTGCAGGGCGCGCTGGTATTAATGATGTACAACACCGGGGAGCCCAGCCTGGTTGAATCTGATCAACACCACGCATTGGCCCAAGTCAACCTGTATCACGATGTCGATTCCTACATGGATATACCCTGGGCGATGGCCAATGTCGCCAAGCCTTCGGTTGCTGCCGGTTGCATGATCAAGCTGTTGAATTTCAACCCGATCTCATATGCCATGACATTTCTATACTGTATGACGCCGGCTTTTTACCAGGACAATATTTCCTATCATGATTGCGCCGAGGAATCCTACCATCTGTGGGGTACTTCCTGGATGATGCAGTTCGGAAATGTCCCCACCGGGGGTTACTTTTGGCGCCCGGCGTATATCAACCATGGGGCTTTCGCCAGTGAATTTGGCTGCATAGCGCTGGGCAGGGTGGACTCCAGGTTGTTCAATCACTTTCATTACAACCCCTGGTCCACACCGGTGGAAAACCAGGACCGTTCAGCTGCTCGCGTTTACCAGCGTGACCCCTTGCTGTACAAGTGGATGGTCAGCCACTCTCATAACCATCCGCATGGACCGGGGGATTTTGAGCAGGCATTACCCCGCCATACCCATGAACTGGAATCAGACGGCAAATCCCATAGTCACTGGCACGGTCATCACCACCACGATCACGACTGAGTCGTGACAGTCATTCATTCAGTGCAGGCGTTGAATGTCAGGTCTGCAACAGCGTTAGCTACTCTCGAAAACGTCGATGTGAAGACCAGCTGGTGAACACAAGCGGATAAAACGACCGCTACCTTGGAGAGTGGACAACTGTCCACCTTGTGTCCACCTTATACCCGCGCGATCCAAAAGTCCGGTTAAATACTGCAAGTGTGCAGTTTCATAAGTAACCAGGAGGATGCCACGTTGTTTCGGGACAGCATGCGGATACAGGTTTCTACCTTCCACACCCCGGTAATTGACGATTTCCATTTGCCCGAACGCGTTGTCTTTGTCACCCCAGATACTGACATCAAGAGCAGCGCCGGCTGGCAAGCCTACCATGCGTTCGATTTCCGGTCCTTCCAGGACATTGTCGTTAAGCACGTTCATACCGATGATATCGCGGTAGAATTTCCGTTCGGCCCCGGCATCCGCAACGGTCGTGACCAGCGGGCCAATACCGGCATACCCCTGCGGGGTGAAGGGCAGTTCCAGGCCGATGACCTCCAGTAAAACGATGTTGATCACATCGTGTCCATGCATATGGATCTCACGGAAAACGGTGCCGTCTGGTGCGGTGATCTCACTAAATTGTGTGTTATGGAATCTTCGCCCGTCTGATTTCAATTCCTCGACCCGGGCAGGCAGGTCATGTGCATACACGTCGAGGTTTTTCGGGCACAGGTCGAATTTTTGCGCACCCTCTCGAATAGCCGGTCCCGGTTGCTTGAACTCGACGAAATGTATCAACCCGGTTCTTGCGCCCGGGTTTCCAAGCAGAGCCTGGCGCTTGATGTCGTCTGCAGCCAGACCCCATAAGCCGGCCAGGTCGGGGTCATCACCGTCTTTTTGCCCACGAACCTCAAGGCCGAATGAGCCGTGCCAGAGGTCAAGAGCCTCTTCCAGGCTGGCCACGCCGATACTGACACTAGTCCAGCAGTTCATGATGGTTACCCGGCCTTGATTGCCGGCGCTTCGATCAGCAGGACCTGGCAATCCGCGATGTCCTCGCGCAGCTTCTTTACTTCCCTGTATTCGGGCGAATTCCAGAAGCGCCTGGCGGTTTCCTTGTCCGGCCACTCGGAAATCACCACGGAAGAACCAGCGCCGAAATTTCCTTCGAGCAGTTCAGCACCCGGGCCCATCAGGATATAGCGCCCGCCGAAGCGGGATACCAGCGCGCCCGCGGCCTTGCCGTAGCCATTGATAAAACGATCACGATCAGAAATATGTGCGCTGACGATCATGTATGCGGCCATTGATTTATTTCCTCTTGGTCACGGATTAGTCGATTAAACTTCTTTAAGAACAGTGTTGCATGGGAGAGTGCGCTGGCTTGTTATTCACTTGCGGTAGCCTTGGCTGCTTTTAATCCAGCTGGAATGTCCACCATGCTCATCAATTCTTCGTCGCGGTATCTGCCCAGAAGCAGCAGGGCGAAAGAGCAGACGATGAACGCCCACATGGAATAATTCAGCACGGTGTCATAGCTGCCGGTTGCCTGAAAAGATTTGCCATAAACGGCTGGGCCGAAGCCGGCGCCCATGGCAAAGAAGGCGTACAGGCTGCCGTAAATGGCTGCATAATTTTTGATACCAAAATAACGTGAAACGATATACGCCAGCAGATCGTATTCAAGACCGGCCGCAAAACCCAACAGCACGATCGAGATCACGGTCTGACCGTAAGCCAGGCTGTCGCCCTGCATAAGGTACATCGATATGGCGGGTAGCATCAGCAAGGCGCAGGCCAGGCCCGGCGCCCACAGGTGATCCAGCAAGTAACCGCCAATGAGCCGCCCGACGAGTACCGAGTAACCGATCAGGCTTGCCAGGAAGATTGCTTCCCCGACACCGAAGCCCTTTGCTCCTAACATGGTTTCGAGATTTGGTATCGGCCCGCCGATGGCAAATGATAGCGGCACGAAGGTAATGGCAAGCAGCCAGAAGCGCCAGTCTTTCAATGCCTGGCCCAGGGTCAGTCCATATACTTGATGACCGCTGATGAGGTTGGCCTTGTGGACATGCCTGGCGCGGTGCTGCGCCTTGGGATCATCGATATCCCTGAAGAAGATATACGCAACCGGGAAGGCGATCAGGAGGGGTAGTGCGCCCACGCCAATGTATGCCGCTCTCCAGCCAAATTCATGGATTAAAAATCCTGCGTAAACCTTGGCCAGTGCGCCTGCGATACCGGTGCCGATCAGTGACACGCCCAGTGCAAACCCGCGCTTTTTGTTGAACCAGTTTGAAACTGCCCGGGTAAACGTAATCGGCAGCGTGCCAGCGCCGGTTACGGCCAGGATACCCCAGGTGAACAGGAAACGGGACATGGATCCATTGCTCAGGGAGAATGACATCATGGTCAGCGAGAACAGGAAGATTGACCACAATACAACTTTGCGCACACCTACCCGATCGCTGAGATGGCCGACCATCGGGGCGGCCAGCATGGCGATGACGGTAAATACGGCCAGCGAGGACATGACCTGGCTGATGCTCCAGCCAAATGCCTGTGTCAACGGCCCGGCAAATACACCGATCGTATAAAAGGGCAGGGGAGACATACCCAGCGCGATGCCCAGCGCGGATGAAAGCACAACTGGCCAGCCATATTTGAATTCACTGTATGCGTTCATACTTTTTCCTGACTAGACCACCGCTTCACGATGTAGGTCGTTTCTGGTATTGACCCCTGGCTGCACCGCGTACTGCGCACTGATCGTAAACCAGATTGCCGCGGAGCCAGGTCGAGGTGACTTTCCCGCTCAGTTCCATGCCCTCAAACGGCGTGTAACCCTGACCGGACTCAGATTCGCTTGCCTGGACAACAAACGTTTCATTCGGATCGAGGATCGCCAGATCAGCATCATAGCCTATTTCAATATCACCCTTGTTGTTCAGACCATATCGCCGGGCGGGATTTTTGCTGATCAGTCGTGCCATGTGAGGCAGCGTCATGCCCCGTTTCCCGCCCTCGCTGAAGAGACCAGATAACAGGTATTCGGTGCCCCCAAACCCGGATTTCGAAACCCAGATGTTGGCCTCGTCGCTGTGATCGTGTCCTGAGACTTTCAGTTCCTCCGAACAACAGGCATGGTCGCTGACCACCCAGTTGAGCTTGCCGTCGAGCAGGGCCTGCCACATGAATTCCACATCTTCGCGTGAGCGGACTGGTGGGTTGACCTTGGCATGACAACGGGTGGGTGTGTTGTAGTCCAGCAACAGGTGGCCAATGGTAACTTCCTTGCCAAAGTTGATGTGTGGAAAGGTAGACTCCATCATGAGGGCTGCTTCCAGGGCCTTGCGTGAACTGAGGTGCAACAGATTGATATTCATGCAGTCAGTTTCATACGCCAGGTATGCGGCGATCCAGATTGCCAGGCCTTCTGAGTGCGGTGGCCGTGCTGCACTGTAGGCGCGCAGCCCGGTCAATTTACCCTCCTTCTGTACGATCTTGGTGTAAGCATTGAGGATATCAGCCAATTCGCAATGCAGGCTGACGCTGATCTGGTCTGCCATTTCGGGGTATTTCTTCATCAACCGGCTGGCGCTGCGCATGATGAATTCAAAATGGGCAATGTCATAGCTGTCATCCTCGCCAATCATAAGGAATTGGCGCTGGGCATCCTTGTCGGACTTCCCGTGCAGACCATAACCGCCGTAGAACATGAAAATTTTGAATGAAGGCACGCCATATTCGGTCAGCAGATGCTCCATTTCGCCAATATGCATACCGGCGATGGGTGCCAGGTGGTAGGCGTAATCCACCCAGTAGTTGCCGTTGGATATATCCAGTACTTTCGGAAAGAAATCGCGGTATGAGCCACCTTCGTTCAAATAATACTGGCCCGTTCGAAAGTAGGTAACGGCCGTGGTGACGCCACCTGATGCCGCGGCCTTGCTTTCGGTCACCGCGTCAGTTTTCAGTGGTGAGTAAATACCCACGTGCATGTGGGCATCGACTACGCCGGGGAAGGCTGTGAGTCCCTTGTAGTCCCTGACCTGTTTGGCCGTGTCAGCACTGATGTTTGGTTCAAGCGCTGCGAATTTACCGTTGCTGATACCGATGTCGAGCGATTCCACGGCATCACGCCCAGGTCTGACGACCCGCAAGTTTTTCAATACCAGGTCATACATTAGAGTTGATCTTCCCGTATGGTTGCAGTGGTTTGAATGCACTGCCTGAATAAAATAGTACCCACTGTTTCAGCAGGCTCTTTGGCTCAAAAATTGAGTTAAAACACTAATGATATAATAATATGACATATAGAGGGACTAAGCAATGCTGATAGTGCTGCTCAATACTCCGGGGTGGCTATAATACGTGCTGATTCCTGTATGCATTTACCGGTGTGTTGCACTTTTTATTTCATCCCTTCTTCCGCGAAAATTTCAAGCGCTGCAGCCTTTTCAGACTGGTACAGGATGGCCTGTTTACGAAAAAAACGTAAAAATCCCTGGTCGCCCATTCTTGATCCACCGATTCCAGACAGGCAAAAAGAGTTTTTCTCGACATCATTGGCCATCGCGGTCAGGCTGGCATCATTAATCGAAATCGCACCAGCAACGATCTGTTTGGCCACGGCTTCGCCCTCTTCACGGCTACCGGCAAAAACGGCTCCGGAGAGGCCGAAATCTGAATCATTCGCCATTGCCACAGCCTGTTCGGTCTCATCGAACGAAAGGACCGGCAGGATCGGACCGAACGTTTCTTCCTGCATTAACAGCATGTCGTGACTGACTTCGGTAATGACAGTGGGCAGGCAATACCAGCCGCCACCCAGTTGCTGGACATCTCCTCCACAATGGATGTGGGCGCCGTGGACCAGGGCATCCCGGAGTTGTTCGCGTACCTTATGGGCCTGGTCCTCAAAGATGAAAGGTCCAATATGGCCCTTGTGGCTGTCCGGCCAATTGAACTGGATGCGTTTCGCCTTTGCAATCAGCAATTCAAGAAAACTGGCGAAAACAGCGCGCTGAACATATATCCGTTCCAGCGACTGGCAAGCCTGTCCGGTCAGGCCGGCGGCACTGCGAAGAACGGCTGTCGCTGCGTTCTCCAGGTCCGCCGATTTCAATACGATAGCGGCATCTTTTCCACCGAGCTCGAGAAAGGCCGGTATGAAATTCTGCGCGGCCTGAACCGCAACCTTCCTGCCGGTCATAACGCTTCCGGTGAAACATATTGCATCCACGTTGTCGATCAGGGCAATACCGGTGCTGGCGCCACCACTAACGATGTTGAGCACGGAATTGAGTTCGGGAACTTCCTGTATGGCCCTCGCCAATGGCTCGGCGAACCGCGGTGTGACTTCGCTGGGTTTCAGCAAAACTGCGCAGCCGGCCAGCAAGGCCGGGATGGTGTCAATCAATGCCAGCGTTATTGGAAAATTCCATGGGCTTATAACACCCACGAGCGGGTAGGGCACGGCATTATGATGGTAGCGGATGCTTGGCACAATGGTAGATATTCCAGCATCGGTCTGTGACATGATTTCTGGAGCCCGCACGCTCCAGTAATCGATCCTTTGCAGGACCCCTGAAGTTTCAATTTGCGCCATCAGGTGGCGCCCGGTGTCGATACCAAGCGCCGTGTTGATCTCTTCGCTGTGTCTGTCGATGGCATCGCGCCACTGGCCAAGTACCTTGCAACGATGTGCCAGGCTACGCGCGCCCCATGTCTTTTGAGCCGTCCTTAGTTTGGCCGTGGATCTTTCAATGTACGCCCGATCGTACTCAGGAATTTCGTAGTCGGATTTACCGGTACGGGGATTGATGACCTGTAGTTTTTTCATAATGGTTTCAAATCCATTACTCCGCAGCCTGGATTGGGCTGTTACCAGATTTTACCGCCGATCCAGGATCCGGCGGCAGGCAGGATTTGCTGGCCGTGCACCTTGGCGTAAATCCCGGCCTTAAAGTAGGGATCATTGTGCAGTAATTTCAAAGCTTCTTCCTCTGAATCGGTTTGAAAGATGAAGCAGCTTGCGTTGTAGTTGTCCGACTCCGTTTCGATAAGCGGGCCGGCGACTGCTATTTTATCCAGGATGGTTTCAATGTAAGCCAGATGGGCTGGCGTGTGTTTCGCGCGCAACTCCAATGAGCCGGAATGGTCTTTGCAAAAGCAGAAATAAAACATTTCTCAAGCCCCACGGTAATGATATAATGATATAACAATTATATTTTATTATAGCATTGAATGACGGCCTGATCGGCAACAAATTAGCCGGGTAACAGCGTCACGGGTTACAAAAAGCCGGCCTTGTTTCCCGACACCGGGATGTCGGGATCATGGTACCGGACCCCGATGGCAGGTTGCTGATGCATGTGTTTTATGAGTTAAAACGGAAATGACAAATGAATGAAGTCGCATTGTTAAAAATGGCGCACTTGTTGTGCCTCGTTTACTGGCTTGGTGCTGATTTGGGCGTTTTCTATTCCAGCTTCTTTGTGGTCGATGATAACAAGAGCGCAGAGGTCCGGATGGCCGCTGCCAAAATTCTGTTTGCGCTGGATTTGGCGCCACGCGTTTGTATGACGCTGATGATACCAACCGGTTTGAACCTCGGCTTCGCGATGGGTTTGTTGAAGGTTCCAATGCCGGTCGTTATCGCCACCTGGACCATATGTCTCGCATGGCTGGCCATGGTGTTGTTTTTGCATTTTGCTTCACGGGCCCGCGACCTGAGTTTCCTGACCAAAACCGACTTTCGCTTCCGCTTTGTCGTGATCGCAGTTTTAGTTGCTTTTGCCGTTTACGCACTGACATCCGAGACCAGGGTTGCGCCTGATTATATTTCTTACAAACTGATCATACTTGCCTTGATGGTTCTGTGTGGATTGATGATCAGGTTGAAGTTGCGGGTATTTTCACCGGCGTTTTCGAACCTGGCCAAAGGTCCGCTCAGCGGTGCTGACCGACGGGACATCCGCACCAGCATGGTATCCACACGTCCATACGTTATCGCAATCTGGTTTGGGATACTGGTGAACATGGCCTTGAGTCTACGCCTGTTTTAGGTGAGGGTTTGACACAATTATTTGACGAATATGGCATCAGATTTTTTTAAGACTGACCCCGGGAAGAACCCAATGAAATCATTATACGCAGTAAGGCTCCTGGCACTCGCCGGGTTATTGATATTTTTGTCTGTTCCCTGCATTGCTCCGGCGGATGGTGTACTACTGAAGCAAAAGCAGGATTTTGCACGATTTCTGAAATGGTTTCCTGGGGAATACGACAACAATGAACAAGTTTGGCAAGAGGGTGTGGACAAAGTGCCGGTCAAGGAGCGGCACGAGCACATACATCATATTTTCCTGCCAGTCGAAGCACCGGCAATTGGTGAACATACCTTCTTTATCCGCCAATACCAGGATGGAGACTATGAAAATGTATATCGCCAACGGTTGTACAATATAAAATTTGACGAGGAAACGGGTACCGCCCGTTTACAGATATTCAGGTTCAAGGACGAAGACAGGTATCGCAACACGGATCAGGATCCATCCATCATAAAGAACATTACTCAAGACGAGGTATCGAACGTACCGGGCTGTGATGTGTTCTGGTCGTATCATGGCGATGAGTTTGTTGGTGAGATGAATGAGAAAGCCTGCTTTTACTACTCCAAGAGGATGGACCAGAATATTTACATTACCGACACGCTGCATCTGACCCCATCGGAAATCTCCATTCACGATCAGGGTTTTGATGAAAAAGGTAATCGCATATTCGGTAAGGATGAGTCACACAAGAACCGCAAAGTACGTTATTTCAAGGGTTGGGCTGTTTTGCAGAAAAAAGTGCTGGATGAGTCAGCGCCTGAAGATGAAATGGTATTTTTTGGCAATTTGAGACTGCACAATGAAGGTCAGGTGGTTCCTTTGGTTACAACAGATGGCGAGGACACCGGTTACTCGATACAGCTTGCGCAATTAACCTATCAAAATACCCGGACTGCAATATTGAAATTAGGGCTGATCGACAAGGACGGTTACACCTTCACCTATACCTGGGCCAATCCTGAAGCAACACGTATCGGTATCAATTTACGTTGGATGCAGGTGGGTTTGACACAAGAGGGTTTGTAAACGCCTGGTAAAATTCAAGCCATGCTCCGTCCGGGGTTTGGATAGCCAGTATTTCGGTATCTCCGAACGGTTCCAAACGTGTGCTATAGATTTGTTTATGCACCGGCCACAGACCCCTTGATTCAAGCCGTTTCGCGTATCTATGTAAGTCTCTCACAGGGAATCTGAGCATGTTCAGGCCCAGGTTATGAGGTAGCCCTCTACCGGCAAAATTACGGCCGGGTATTGTGGCAATTTTTACCAGTTCTACCGAGCCACTCATAACACCGCGCGGTTGCATGATCACCAGGTCAATGTGGGTGCTGAGTGCTGCTTCCGGTGACAACCCCAGCACTTCACCACCCCCACCCAGCAAAGGGCCGGTGAGGTGGAGTACTTCAATGAACCCCAGTTTTTTGTAAAACCCTATTGCCTTTGGTATATCAGCTACGATTTGTGAAGAATTGAAAACGTGACTTAACTTGTGCAAAGGCTCCCAACCCTGCAGTGGAGGTGCCAGGCGTTCCATCAGTGCAAAGATAACGGCATCCGGCCCACGTACCAGCCATTCCCGCACCTGCAAATCACCAAATTGCCAGTCCACGGGCCGACTGATGCCCTTCCAGCCACGATCAATAAACGGGGCGACAAAAGGCGGCAGGGATGGGACACGAAAATTGATGTCGAAGATACCGCCACTGTCCCAGCCATGCGCACCCAGCCGGATTTCTTCCTGGCTGATGTTTTCGAACTGGAACAGGCGAATGTAACCACCCGTGCTGCCCGGCTTGGTTAAAAGACATTCATGAATGGTGTCACTAACACCCAGTCCCCATAGCGGTTTGATGGAATCCGGGGATTCTCCCCGCCATAATTCCCGGTATCCGCCAAGTTCCACCAGCAGGTCAACCCAGCCATCCAGGTTCGTGGTCGAGATCCCGGCCTCGCTAAAACCACCCGGATTGATATCCATTGGCGCTCTTACATCATCATTTTTCTGGTTCATAAAAATCCAGCCACGTACCGTCAGGCGAGCGTACAGAGACCTGTCGTGCCGCACCGCCGGGTTTGAGACCTGTCGTTGTAACCGGACCCTGCAAATTTATCGCCTGGCCGCGGAGGTGTTGAATGAGTTTGTCGAGGTTTACGACCGGAAATCTTAACATCAGCATACCGATGTTGGGCGCCATGGCGTGTGCAGCGAGGTCACGGCCTGACAAGCCGTGGAACTGCAATAACTCGACCGACCCCTCGTTGCTCCCGTCAGGACTCAGTATCCAGACCTCGCGTTCAATGGTCGTGGTGAGTTGGTCTGGTAATCCCAGAACATTCGGACCGGCAGTCTTACTGGTTCCTCGCCAGTTGAGGTATTTGCGGAATCCCAGTACATCCCGATAAAAGTGTAGCGCGGCCGGCATATCGCTGACGACCTGGGTTGAGTTGAAGGCTCGACTAATGTCGCGCAATTGCGTCCAGCCTTCCAGTTCCGGCCGGATGCGTTCGATCAGGGCGAGTGACAGCCCATCCGGACCGATGGTGACCCACTCCTTGACTTCGAAAGGTCCAAAGGCGTATTGAACCGGGTCGCCATAGGCGTGCCAGCCGTAACGCTGGATTTCAAGGAAATTGGAATCCATGTCGCGTACCCGTACATCGATATCGAAAATGCCTCCGCTTTCCCAGGGTTGCGCGTTGGAGCGGATTTGTTCCTGTTTGACATTGTGGAACTGAACGAGACGGATGTAGCCCCGTTTCGTACCGGGATTACTCATCAACAGCTGGTCGGCGGTAACACAGGACTCCAGATGCCAGGCGGCCAGGGTGGCCGGGTCAACGGGACCTTCATAAAGCGGTAGCCAACCTGCGACATCCTCGAGGAATTGGCGCTGCCGGTCAAGGTCGGTCACGCTCAGGACCACTTCAGACCAACCGGAAATCCTGAAAGGCAGGTTCTCAGGTGGGTTTGCCGCGGTGGCTTGTGTACCGGCATAAACGTGCAGCCACACCAAACTTAAAAGCAAGGTGGGGAGGTAAAGCTTCTTGTTCAGTTTTTGCATGGTTGTTCCTGGGCAAATCGAGCTTTTATGGTTTCCGGCGGTACGCAAATAGATTATAGTTATAACATTAGTATATATTCCATTGAGCCAAGGTGCTAACGACCAATTGCGAAAAGCAAATGAATGAAACATGCAACCGGCAGATTCTTCTTGCCAGCTATCCGGACGGAATTCCCAAAGAGAGTAATTTCGTATTAAAAAGAACAGGCGTGGCGGTGCCCGGGTCCGGTCAGGTTCTGTGCAAAACCCGTTACCTGTCACTGGATCCTTATATGCGCAGCCAGATAGCCGGTCGGCATATATCCGGTTCCGTGTCGCCGGGCGACCTGATGCGTGGTGAAACGGTGTGTGAAGTCATCGCTTCATGCAACCCGGAATTCAGGGCAGGCCAGTTGGTCAGGTGCATGGGTGGCTGGCAGGAATATTGCCTGCAGGACAGCAAGGACATTGCAGTTGTGGATCCTGGCATTCAGCCGGCTTCCCTTGCCTTGTCGCTGCTGGGTATGACCGGTCTGACCGCGTGGGCAGGGATGGTTTGGCAGGCAAATGTCAAGGCAGGTGACAAGGTACTCATCCCCGCGGTAACCGGTGGTGTTGGTGCCGCCGCCGCTCAGTTTTGCAGGAGCCGTGGTGCACAGGTTGTCGGTCTAGCAGGTGGCGCCCGCAAATGTGAGTTTGCCAGGCGGGAACTGGGTGTCAGCGACTGTATCGACCGCAGGCAGGAAGATATAGCGCAACGCCTGGATGTACTATTTCCGGACGGCATTGACGTCTACTTCGACCTGGTTGGTGGCGAGTTGTTGTTACTCGCTTCCGAGCGCCTTGGCCTTTATGCCCGCGTTGTCCTTTGCGGCCTGATGGCTGAATACAACAAGCCGGAGCGTAATGCCGGCCCGCCACCGGGAAACTGGATAAGGTCGCGAGCCGTGGTAAGTGGTCTGGTCGTGTATGACTACGAATCCCGCCGCGATGAATTTATAACAGCTTGCCTCGCGGACCTGAAGGCTGGAAAGTTGCGACAACGCGAAGACGTTTCCGAGGGTATTGAGTCTGCACCCGCTGCATTTTGCCGTCTCATGCGTGGTGAAAATTTTGGCAAGGTCATTGTCACACTATGACCAGGTTGGCATCGCGCAGTCGGCGGCAGTTTCTCAAGGGTACTTCGTGGCTGGCACTTGCAGGTATTCTGCCGCTGCCAGCCGTTTCCGCCCAGGGCAGGGTCGTTGTTATCGGTGCCGGGCTTGCCGGCTTGTATGCCGCCTCGCTGCTGGAGCAGCAGGGTATTGAAGTCATCACCCTTGAAGCACGCAAACGCGTGGGTGGCAGGGTACTGACCCTGGATGATGTCCCTGGCAATCCCGAGGCTGGCGCCAACGTCATCGGCCCCAATTACGGGCGGGTCATCAACATGGCCAGCCGTCTTGGTGTGGTGCTTGAAATGCCCCAGCGTGGTGAGGCTGGTGCCTTCCTGATTGACGGACATTCACTGACACGGGAGGCATGGCCGGTCTCGACGCTTAATTCATTACCCAAAAGGCTGAAACACGTTGCACCTGACCGGCTGCGCGGTGCGCTGTTGCGTGATAACCCGCTGCAGTCGTCCGTTGACTGGCGCGATCCGAAATTCACGACGGTTGACGTCCCGGCGGCAGATTACTTCCGCTCCGAAGGCCTGGATGAGCGGATGCTGCAGTTACTGGATGTCAATAACAGCTATGGCAACACCCTGGAGGACACCTCGCTGTTGAGCCTGTACCGCGTGAGCGCCTCCATCGGCCGGGCAATCTCCATGCGTATGCCGCTCAAGCAGGTTAAAGGCGGCAACAGTCGTCTCCCGGAGGCCATGGCAGCTTCTCTACGTTCACCGGTAGTATTGGGGGATTTGGTCAGAAATATCCACCAGTCAGCCTCCGGCGTGCGCCTGGAATGCAGTAGCGGGGAAACATATGATGCCGATTACGTCATCTGCGCCTTGCCGGCGACGGCCGTGCGCAAAATCGAAATGGCACCCGTAATGCCACACCCGCAGCAACAGGCTTTTCGCGACGTGGTGTACCACAAAGTCACGCAGGCGCACATGATCGCAAAAGAACCTTACTGGGAGAAAAGCGGTGATTCGGCCAGTCTGTGGACCAATGGTATGTTGGGGCGCGTCTTCACACGCCGGATACCGGATCATTCGGGACGCTGCAACATCACGGTCTGGATCAATGGTGATGGCTGTGACCTCTTCGATGTCATGGGTGAAGCCGAAGCTGCACAGTCGATTCTGGATGAGTATGAAAGGATCGTACCGGCGTCGAAAGGTCTTGTGTCCGTGCGCAGAGTGATTCGCTGGGCAATTGATCCTTTTAACGAAGGCGCCTGGCCGGCCTGGCGACCCGGAGAAATCAGCCGCTTGCCCGACCTGCTGCAACAACCGCACCAACGGATATTTTTTGCCGGGGAACACCTCGGAATTTCCAATAGCGGGATGGAGGGGGCCATGGAGTCGGGTGAAAGGGCGGCACTGGATGTGCTGAGGAGGCTGGTATGAACAAGGCGGGTACGGTGGCGGCGCTGACAGGTCTTTTGGTGCTATCCGGTTGTGTTCAACCCGCGATACGGGATTTGCCTGGGCCGGACTTGCCTGAAACGGCTGCAAACAGCCCGCAGGCAGGGTTGAAAAAGAGGCCATTGAGTGATGAGCAATTATTCATTGGCTGCGCCGGTTGCCATAGCCTGGCAGCCGACGCTGCCCACAAGACAGGTCCCAACCTGTATGGCATAAGCGGTCAGGCGGCAGCAAAACAGCCTGGGTTCAGTTACTCAAAGGCGTTACAGGAAGCGGCTGAATCCTGGCTTCAATGGGATGAAGAAACGCTGAGTATATTTATACAGCAAACCGAACAAATGGTGCCGGGTACCTGGATGCTTTATTACAATACACTGGACGAAGCCGAGACCCACAGGCTGGCCGCTTATATTCTTAAGCAAAACGCGAACAAAAATAAATAGCACGAACCGTGCCTTTCAGGCAGGTGTCATAGATGGCGTCTCGCCCTGCAAATCCTTTCCTACGCCCTGGCCTTGAGTGCCAGTGTACCCAGATAGACACTTTCTTCACCGAGGTCGAACTGTACCGGGACACTGCGGAAAGAACCTGAACTCGCCTTCAGTTCATAAGGACCGCTTTGCATTTCCAGCTTGTCGATCTTGAACTCGCCAAAAATATCTGTTGTTGCCCGTGCAATCTCATTGCCTTGCTGACTCAGTTCCACCTCGGCTTCCGCGGCGCACTCCTCGACACCTTCCATATCGATTACCACAGATCCGGAGACAAAACACCTGGTCATTAAATGCAGGTTCTTGTAATACACACGGGGTTTCGAACCGAGTTCCGGTTGCAGGACTTCCAGACCATCAGCCTCTTTCAGACGCTGCATTTCCTCGTCACCGACCTTTATCGATTTGAACACATCCATCGGGCAAACCTGCTCTATCCTGGTTTTCTCCCAACCCTGGTCCAGCAGGTGGGCATCGAAGATCCAGGCTTGCGGGATTTGTAGTTCCGCGTTCCAGTAAACCGCACCGTAGGGGCAGGCCTCAACGATGGCCTTTTGTCCCCTGGATTTTTCCGGATCGATCATGACAATCCCATCCGGGCGTTTTCTGGCGGCATCATTTTTAGCAGCCTGTATACACGGTGCGTTATCACAGTGATTGCACATCAACGGCATAAAGTTCGCCTCGATGATAGGCCAGCAACCACGTTCCTTTCTCTTGATGTCTACCCAGTTATGCCCATTTGAGGGTTGCGGCGCTGCATAGCCCGGGAACGCGTTCCCAATATGTTCGTCCTTGGTGGCCAGAAAACAGTTTCGGCAGTTATCACAACGGGAAACATCGACGATCATATTCCATTTCTTGCTCATCACACTGCCTCCGAACGTTGCCAGGTATCGACACCGGTCCATTTTTCAAACTGGATCAGCGTTGTATTCGGCGCCATGCTGCTGGTCTGCCTGGTTATACACTTACTGGGGTTTAGCATGTTGATGCAGCCCCCCAGATCGGTTGAATTACCAGGTTCACCCGCCGGCCTGTATTCGGCGGATGATGCACATGCGCTAACGACTCCCGGTCGCAATCGGTCTGTTAATTGCGCGGCACATACGACCGAACCCCGGTTATTCCACAGACGTATCAGGTCATCATTTCCAACCCCTCTCACCTGGGCATCCTGCCGGTTAACCCTGGCGACCAGGTAATAGTGGCCGTCGACCAAAACGCGGTGATCCTTGATGTCTCTGATGGTACTGCCGCCATCATCACCCATCAGATGAAAGGAGTAGCGCATATGGGGTGATTGTAATTGCAAAGGATATTCCGTCAGTCGTTCATCTGTGCGCGCATCCTCATAGTTAGGCAAATACCTGTTTAAAGGAGGCCGCCCCGGGTCATCAATTCGGCCAAGCGTCTCGGGAATAAACTCGAATTTGCCTGACGGTGTTTGTATTCCTTCCCCGTACTCTCCCACGTAATCCGATGGCAGTGGATAGGGTTCCGGAACATCCTTCTTGCGGCCCTCGTAAAACCACCTGGATGCGGTGGGCGCCCTCACTGATTCGGCCACTGCGGGTACAACGAAATAACCTTTTTTCAGAAATTTTTTCCACGAGATATGTTTGGACAGATCAGATGAATCAAAAACACGCTTGCACCAGTCGAGCTCCGTGTTGCCGCCTTCCGAATACACTGCCCCCATACCCAGGCGTTCCATAATGGCGAGGAAAATATCGTAATCGGATTTGGACTCACCCAGCGGCTCGATACACTTATGCTGCATGGAAATCACGCGGTGATTGACCATCGAGTACATATGATGCACATAACCGGCGCCAACGTTGTAGTATTCACCAATATCCCAGCGTTCAAAAGTCGTACACGCAGGCAGAATAATATCTGCAAATTGTGTCTCGCCTTCCATCCAGATCGACTGGTTGACTACAAATGGCAAATTCTTCGACCGGTACATCCTGACCCAACGGTTTGTGTCCATCGCTGTTGCGAGGTTGGAACTCCCGTACTTGTACATCATCTCGATTTTCGCGTGACCGGGTGAGGGATAGCCAAACCTCTGGAACTGGCCTTGCACTGAGGTTGTATCAGTCAGGTAGCCCACCGCTTTCCCCTCCAAAATCGCCTCGGGTAAGTGCATTCTGGGAATGCTTTGCCTACAGGAGTTCATCGTCACGATATGTGGCATGCGCTGATAGTTATTGGCCGCATTTGCACTAAACTGGAGTTCCCCGGACATGGTGCCTTCGGCATAGCCGGGAAAATAAAAGGAAAAGTCCAGGGGTGTTCCGAACTGCAGATTACCAAAGTTGACGCCCGGTTGTCCGTATCCCTGCATTGCACCGAGGATGGCCATCATCCGGGCCCACTGTATACCCGTTGGTGAGCGGCACGCTCCGCCTACTCCGCAGCCCCAGCTACCCGCGCCAAGATAGGTTTTCTTCCGTCCCCATTCCCTGGCCAGCGCCCTGACTTCGCGTGCGGGCACACCGGTTTCCGCCTCTTGCCACTCGGGTGTTTTTGGCGTGTCGTCTTCCTTGCCGAGAACATAATCTTTCCACTCTTCGAATCCCTTGGTGCGGTTTTCTACAAATTTCCGGTCGTACAGGTCTTCCGTTATCCATACGTGGCAAAGCGCCTGGGCAAAGGCCGCATCGGTGCCCGGTCTGGGCGCTATCCACTTGCCACCCAGGTGGGCGGCGGTGTGATTCAGGTAGGGATCAATATGAACCATCCTGATGCCCAGTTGTTTGGCCCACTCCCGTCGCACGGTCCCTTCAAATCCATAGGTTGCGTCGGGATCACTGGACCAGAAAACCATCATCTCCGCCTCTTTCAGGCAATCTTCAACCGTGCCATAAAACTCCGGCGTCCCAAGACGCATGCTATTGCCCCAGTGGTGCATCGCACCCCAGAACCACCCCTCCCAGCTATCGGGGTTATTGTGAACTTTACTGCAACCGATAAGATTCCAGAATCGGTTAAACGCACTCAGATAATGGCCAATGTTTCCCCATTGGTGATGCCCGCCATGGGAAACCAGTACCGCCCCGGGGCCTTTGCCTTTGGCGCGCTTTATTTCCCCGGCAACAATATCCAGTGCCTCATCCCACGAGATCCGCTCAAATTCAGAAATCCCGCGATTGTGAACATTACGTTCGCCATCGGGGTCAAAATCCACTCGCTTCATGGGATACAAGAGACGGTCTTTTGAATAAACCACGGATTTTTGTGCCATTCCGTGGGCTGCCAAAGTTGTGCGGCGTGGAGGCGTAAATGTTTTGCCCCTTGCTTCTATGGACCATGAAGGCGCATCTTCATCATCAAATTCAATGGGGGTGATTCGCAGGATTCTGCCATCCTTGACATAGACAAAGATCGGCCCTCCATTGGTGCCGCTTGTATATCGCATGACACCATCACCCACGTCGGTCCCGCTCTTCCAGCGTATCGATTGCATGCGGTTCAGCGTGGTCATAAACCATACCGCCAATTCATCCGGACCTTCTAAGCCAACTTTAAAATTTTTCGCAGCATCAATTCGCACCAATTGATCGAAAGGGGGCGTCAGGAACTCTTCTGCAATAGCCCTGTTCTGAAAAATAATGGACAAATCCGGATTCTCACAAATTCCCTTCCTCGAGTGTATTTTGCCATTCTCAAACTTCACCCAGCGTCCCTTCAATTGATCTTTTAATCTGAACTGTGCGGTGATATTTTTCTGCTTCAGACGCGCCGCAAATTCGGGTTGGGTGCGGGCGGTGAACCTCAGTGCCTGAACCATCCCAAAGAGTATGATTGAAAATTTCATTCTATCCTCCCAGTTTATTGCCGGGGCTTGTTTCGTGTACCGGTTGTATTGTCCCGGTCCGTCTGGTTTTCCCGTTTTGAATTCAGGTGCCAGAGTTTCTCAAGGCAGCGTCGAAGAAACTGTTGCACAAGCTGGATTTCCCCTGCGTTGAAATCCGCGAACAGGTCGCTGTTAAAGCGGTGTCGTAATGGCTCAATTTGTTTCAGGGCTTTTTCACCCTTTGAAGTGATGCTGAGGCGCTTGCGACGGCGGTCATTCGGGTCATCTAGCTGGCGCACGAGTCGTTTGCGAAGCAATGTTGCAAGCAGGGCACTGATATTGGACCGCGAGACACCGCGGGCAGTGGCAATCTCCGAGGCCAGCACAGTGTTCACCGAGCCAGGTCGTGCTGTATCCGGGTTGGGAAAACCCGGGTCATTTGCGATCTGTAGCAAAACCAGCCACTGCTGAACCGTGAGTCCACCCTCATGCGCCATGGCCTCCCCGTTTTTGGTCAAGAAATTGACCACATCAAACAAGGTGAGGATCAGAGATTTTTCAATTGAGGTTTCGATATTCGAGTCTTTGTACAACAGTAAACTATATTAATGGTTAATAATCTTAATTAAAATTATGAGACCATGTCAAGCCCTGAGCGAACCATGTCGGGATTGTAGGACTCCTGCAGTGGCTTAACAGGGCGGCGCCCTGATCAGATCCTATTATGGTAACAACCGGGTTTCAATGTGCTCAGGCCCGGGTTGCTCAGCCTGGTCCTGATGGCTTACCTGTTGCCAAAGTTAAATCGTACACGTGCCTGCCAGGTCATTGGTGGTGTCCAGTAATCGACGAACAGGTGTGAAGTCACGTATTCCTGGTCAAAGCAGTTTCTGCATTCGATGGTTGCGACCCACAGATTATCGTCATCAACCAGTGACAGGCCAGCGTTGGCAATAACCTCGGAACCATTGACGCCCATCTGGCTGGTGCCGGTTACGTTTTTACCGATATGGCGAATGCTTGCACTTGGCCGTAAGGTTGCGCCGATGGCAGCGACCGGAATACTAAATGTTGTACCCAGCGTAACGGTTTCTTTGGGAGAACGTTTTGGGTCGGCACGGTCACAGTTGACGTCGTAAGCCGCAAAACTACTATTGGGAGCGACACAACCCGGGGGTAAATCTACATATTTTGGATCCTGCAAACCAACGGCGAGGAATATCTCCCAGCCATCTCTTGGCAACGCGGTCAGTTCCAATTCGAAGCCGGGTACCTGTAGTCCACCCGCATTGGTGGTCAGAAATTGGCCACTGGGTGTTGCCGCTGTGGTCTGCAGGTCTTTCAGATCTGAATAGAAAAACGTGGCGTTGGTGCGCACACGGCCATCCAGTGATTCGGCCCGCATACCAAGTTCATAAGACCAGATTTTCTCAGGCCCGAACGGTTCATAGGCCGCGGGCGAGGTACCCCTGGCATTCCAGCCGCCTGACTTGAAGCCACTTGTGGCTGAGACGTAAGCCATCATCTTATCTTTGATCTGATGTGCATAGGCGATGCGGGGTGTGACTTTGGAGTCTGTCAGTTTGAGCGGAATGCCGGTCGCCACCAATCCCGCGGTGGTCAGGACACCCAGGCCGGTATTGTCGGCAACACCGATTTTCTTTTTCTCATCGGTATAGCGAGCACCGATGGTCAGTGTACCTTTTTCACCGATGCTGATATCGCCTTGCGCATAAGCTGCCCAGCTATCGGTGGAGTTTTTTAATACGCGGTCAGCTAGCCGCAGGAAGCCGAACAGGTAATCTGCAAAATCGGTCGTATTGTCTTCGTTGAGGTAAAAAACGCCACTGACCAGGTTCAGACGGCCCTCGAGCAGTTCGGTGTTCCACTTTAACTCGGTGGTCAGCATATCGTGGCTACCGTCATTGTCGATCCAGAAGAAATCATCCGAGCCCAGCCCCGGAAAGTTCAACAGGAACTTCTGATCCAGACTGCGATAACCGATGATGAGATTGGCGTGCCCGCCCCCCACATCCCATCCCAGGTTGGAGATGGCATTCAGTGATTCCGTTTCATTGCCATAGGGGGATTTCTGGACCCAGCCAGGAATTCCAGGCAAGCCGCCGGGCAGAAGTGACGATGAAACCCGGTTGTCGCCTACAATTGCACCCCAGATGTAGGCGTCGGATGAGTCAATGTAGTCCAGGGAAAGATCCCACGTCGTGGAATCGGAGGCCAGGATTCGTAGTGCACCGCGGAACCCTTTGTTGTCCTTGTCGTTGTAGGTGTTTCCGTCGATGCTATTATCCAGCCAGCCGTCATTGTTGACCACGAAGGCTGAAAACTTGGATCTGACACTGTCGGAAAACGGCATATCAACTGATGCGCGCACCACGTACTCGCCGTAGCGTCCAAATCCCGCTTCGGCGAACCCGGAATAACTGTCACCCGGTTTTTTCAGTATCACATTGATTGCGCCACCGGTCGTGTTACGTCCGAACAGCGTGCCCTGAGGGCCACGCAACACCTCGATGCGTTCAACGTCAAACAAGCTGTAATTATTGGCGTTCTGACGGGTGACATAGACGTCGTCTACGTAGGTGCCGACCGATGGGTCAAAGGTCGCGATGGACTCATCATTACCCTGAGCACGAAGGTAGTACATGTTGGCCGTGCCAAGACCGGTGTTGTGGCCACCAAACAGGTTGGGAACCGCATTGACAAGGTCGAGGGTATCCTCGATCTGCAACATATCCAAACTTTCCTCGCTGTAAGCGCTGACGGCCAATGGTACGTCCTGGATCGAAGCCTCACGTCGCTCGGCAGTCACGATGACTTCTTCAAGCTGTGCCAGGCTTGCCGTTGACTGAATCATCAATATTACGAACACACCAAGTGTCATGATATGGGAAGGGTTTTTAAAAGAAGTCATCTGTTTTCCTCTCGAAGTATGTTTCCAATAATTATAATTGTATATGAAAGCTATATTAATATAACATTAAGTCTATGATAAGAAATAATCTACTAACAATTCATTCTTGTCTTTCTGCATGAACGTATGCTGTACGCTACAGGTTCAGAAAGAAACACGAGCGAATTGCCAATGACTCAGTATGCGACGCGGTTGAGAGGGTTATGTGGTGTCATTGAGCATATGAACCGCCGTTTTACTTTCTGCTGCTGTTAGCATGACACAGGAACTTCTCTTTCTTATGGCCACGGCTGCTTCTGTCGGCTTGATCCATACCCTCGTCGGGCCGGACCATTACGTGCCATTCATAGCCATGGCCAGTGCGCGTAAATGGTCGCTGCGCCGCACCCTGGGGATTACTGCTGTTTGCGGCGTTGGTCACGTGACAAGTTCACTGCTGCTTGCCGTCCTGGGTATCATGTTTGGACGGACACTGCGTGAGTTGCAGTGGTTCGATGGCATCAGGAACGGCATTGCGGGTTGGCTATTGCTGGGTTTCGGTCTGGCTTACATGCTTTGGGGGCTGCGCCAGACAATACGTAATCGCCCGCACGAACATCCGCACCTGCATGCAGGGAACCTGTTGCACGAACACTCCCACCACCACCGTGGTGAGCATACCCACGTGCATACTGATCTGACTCAAAAGCAAAGCCTGCAACGTATTACCCCATGGATATTGTTTACGATATTCATCTTCGGGCCGTGTGAGGCGCTCATACCTATCCTGATGGTCCCGGCAATGGGTGGACATTGGTGGTGGGTCGGTTTGATCGTTCTTAATTTTGGTTTGATAACGGTGACCACCATGCTGGTCCTGGTATTCATTGGCTACCGTGGCACGACGAGACAGCCCTTCAGGCAGTTTGAGCGATTTGGGCATGCCCTGGCTGGAATGGCGCTGGTGGTGTGCGGTATGGCCATTCAATTTGGGCTTTGACAGGAAGGGCCATAGCGGTGGGGTGGAATCAATCAAATCAGTGTGTTATAGGCTACCGGGGTCAATGCAATCAGTAGAAAATGTGATTTTGAGAAGAAATACAAAAATATTTGATACCTTATCGGGGCCCTGCTGTATATATTCAGGGCCGGAGGAAAGTTTAACGCAAACTTCTAAAAGGAGCAGTCATGAGACCTCATGTTGAACTGATCGATCAGGATGACCTTGTATGGCACAAGGCGGAACTTCATCTCGGTGAAGGCGGAGTAATGCAGAGGAATCTGTGTTACGACGAAGAAAATGGTGCGGCCTCCACGAAGCTTTTTTTCAGGACTGCCTGGAATCGTCCGGCGGGTTTTCATGAGGCGGACACCGAATGGTACGTGCTTAAGGGGCAGGTGAAACTGGGTGAGCAATTGCTGGGGCCAGGGTGCTATTTCCGCGCACCAGCGGGTTTGTGGGTTCCGGCAATTTCGGTGGCTGAAGGTACGGAAGTATTGTTGTTTCGTGAGTATGGTGACTGGGGATTTTCAAAATCAGGCAAAAGCCGACCCGGTTTTGTTGCGCAGGGTGGGAACACGGCTTCCGAGTCTCCGGGCAGTCTGACCGTGGTGGATGCAGGCAAGATGGAGTGGATGCCAAATATTTATGAGGGCGATTGTCAGCGCTTTTTGAAGCTAAAAATGCTGTATCACGACCCGGCGCCGGAAGATGATCACAGCAAGGGTTTTGTCAGTTTGCTCTGCTGGGCTCCGCCAGGCTGGTCAGATGACCGTATGATTCACCATCCCGTGTTTGAAGAGGCATACACACTGGATGGCCATATGGAGTACAACTTCGGGCGGCTGGACCCCGGTACTTATTTTTTCCGGCCGGCGCGTGTGAAACACGGGCACTTCATGGCCGGTGAAGAAAAGGGCACCACGTGGTTTTTCAGGTTGGATGGAAACCTGCTCAACTGGGTGACCATCAACGAACGGGTCATTGTCGAAGGTGATGCGATAAATTACGATCCTAAAACCGAGGGGCCTGTCATGGCTGGGATCCCGGTTCGCTCCCGGTCAACCGGAGAATGGGACCTCGACGGGCAATAATGTTGGTCACCCTACCCGTGCCAAAGTATATTGGCACCATTGACGCACACATGGGCAGGTGTTGGATATGGCTGGCGCTATCGATATAGTCTGCAATCTGTTTACGCCGCAGGAAGTGGATCTGGGCCAAACCGGTCTGGACGAGGATTTCAAAACTCAGATCAGAATGCCGGAAGCAATTCGTGGCGGTGTTTCGATTGAAGATTACCTGGGCAAGATGGACAGGGCGGGTATCGGACGGTCTTTACTGGTCGCGGTGCGGGCGGGCGATATCCGGGTTAAGGGGTCGTTTGAAATCCCTTACCTGCGTGTCCATGAAGTCTGCAAACAGTTCCCGGACCGGTTTTCCGGTCTGGCCGGCATCGACCCATTTCGCGGAATGGGTGGACTGCGTGAACTGGAGCAGGCGGTTAGGGAGTATGGGTTTGTCGGTGCGCATCTTTATCCGCACTGGTGCGAATTACCTCCCAACCACGCCAAGTACTACCCTTACTACGCCAAATGCTGTGAACTGGACATCCCCATCATGATGCAGGTGGGGCAAAATCTCGTTTATTCACGCCAACGAAGACTTCCCAGTGTGGGGCAACCGATCTGCCTTGATCAGGTTGCCATTGATTTTCCGGAACTCAAGCTCATTGGTATACACATCGGAGTTCCGTGGACCAATGAAATGATCGCGATGTGCTGGAAACACGAGAATGTCTATACCGCGGGCGATGCATATTCACCCAGGTATTGGCCCAAAGAGTTTGTGCACTATGCCAATACCTATGGGTGTCACAAGGTGATGTTTGGTACCGACTGGCCAGTGGTGGACCCTGAACGCGCCGTTGCAGAAATAGATGCGTTGGATTTAAACGAAGAGTCCATGCGGCTTATGATGAAAGACAACGCGTGTAGCGTTTTCAAGTTAGCTGCTGGATAATCGAAAGCATCGGTCAATGACTGGGCAGCCTTCGAAATATTTCAACTTCCAACCGCTTTCGCTGGCGGGGGGTATACGCTCGGCCATGGGCCGTAACCCTGGCAAAATTGCTCTCCGCCATGGCAATACACAGCGCAGTTACCGTGAGTTTGTAGCCCGATTTGATCGGGTTACAACTGCAATAATTAACGATCTCGGCCTGGGGCAGGGCGATCATGGTGCAATCGTGGCGTCAAATTCCATTGCCTACCTTGAAGTCGTGATAGGTGCGTCCCAGGCCGGGGTCGCTTTGGCGACGGTTAACCCACGTCTCACACCGGTGGAAATTGCCATCATCTGCGATGACGTCGGGGCGTGCGTATTGTTTGTTGATGCCGGGCAGGCGGAACGATTAGAGGATTTTCAGCTGGCAAGCGTTGAGCGGGTCATTGTCCTCGATCAGGAATACGAAGACTGGCTGGCCCGTGTTAACTCCACCATCAGGCCGCCGGTGGTAGATGAACGTGACGTTTTCACCATTCCGTACACATCAGGTACCACAGGCCGGCCAAAAGGTGTGCTGGTACCACATCGGTCACGACTATTGACATTATTCGCAATGGCCATGGAATACGGGTGTTATACGCCCGACGACCGTTTCCTGGCCATCGCACCTTTGTGCCATGGCGCGGGTATGGTATTTGCGCTCGCGCCGATTTTTTTCGGCGGGTATGTGGAGATTATGGATCAATTTGATCCCGGCGATATCATGGTCTGCATGGCTGCTGAGCGAATAAGTGGCTTTTTTGGGGTGCCCTCGCATTTCCATGGGATCTTATCTTTGGAACAGTCATTTCTGGATCGGCACACCTGTCCGCAACTAAAGACCATTATTTCCAATGCCGCGCCACTGCCCCAGGTAATCAAGGAAGGTATTATCGACCACTTTGGCGAGGGTTTGCTGCACGAAACTTATGGCTCGACCGAGGCAGGTATCGTGACCAATCTGCGGCCTGTCGATCAACGGCGCAAGCAACATTGCGTCGGGCAGCCCTTTCCATGCACTTTGGTGAAGATCGTAGACGACGGTGGTATTGAATGCGCCGCAGATCAGGTTGGTGAACTGTTTTCTTCGAGTCCGTATCTGTTCAATGGTTACTGGGACCGCCCGGCGGAAACCCGCAAGGCCTTCCAAAAAGGCTTCGTCACTGTGGGCGATCTGGCCCGGCGGGATGATGAAGGCTATGTGTATATCGTCGATCGCAAGAAAGACATGGTCATATCCGGTGGCATCAACATTTACCCGCGCGAGGTGGAAGAGGTACTGCAACACAATAAAGCCATTAAAGAGGTTGCGGTTGTGGGGGTGCCAGACAAGAAGTGGGGTGAACACTTGAAGGCATTCGTGGTTGTACAGCCCGGCGCGGAATTGGATGCGCAAAAGATTCGGAATTTTTGTAATGAACGCATCGCCAGTTTTAAATCGCCGAAAGAAGTATCGTTTATCCGTGCATTGCCCCGCAATGCAGGGGGTAAAGTTTTGAAAAATGAATTGCGCAAACGCAGGTGACGCCCGTGGGAAAGTCACCCGGTTCATTGCAACTTGAATTTTTCTTTGACTATTCATGTCCCTGGGCTTACGTGGCGTTCGTTCGCGTTCTGGAAACGGCCATGCGCACGGGCGCACAAATGGTATGGAAACCGATATTGCTGGAGCGGTTGTTAAAAGCCGTAAACCCAAAGCGTCTGGAAGCTGAGGCCAAATCCAGCTCTGCCGAGGCCCGGTATCAGACCAAGGACCTGAATGACTGGGCTCGTTTTTGCGGGTTGAAAATCACTCGGCTGCAGCTTCGGCCAGGGGTAACCGGGTTGGCCATGCGGGGCGCAATAGCCGCCATGGAAAGCGGTTTGGTGGAGCCCTACAGCCATCTTGTATTTGCAGCCTGTTTTGGCGATCAAAAAGACATCGGTCAGCGCCAGGTGCTGACGGAAATCGCGATTGCCAGTGGACTCGATCGGGAACAATTCCAGCAGTGTATCAATGACGCCGGCACCCGGCGCCGACTATACGACAATACACAGGAATTGGTCGACAGGGGCGGGTTTGGTTGCCCGACTATGTTTGTGGGTGACGATATGTATTTTGGTAACGACCGTATGCCTTTACTGGAAATGGCATGTGGCAGATCCAGTGGCATCAGGTTTGTCGTACCCGGTCAGCATGGTAAGTGAAACCGCTGGGAATACTTTATCTGCCGCGGTCGGCAACTTGACCCGCCGCTTCCCGGACGAGCTGCAGGAGGGTTTCCGCAGCCGGGCTGAGTAAGGTGTGACGTCTGTAAGTCAGACCAGCTGACCTGCACATGGTTGGCTGGTCGACATCCAGGATTTTCAGGGGGTTACCAAACTGTGGGCCCAGCAGTGAGGGGGAGGTCATAATCAGGTAATTCTCATTACGCAGCAGCGCCAGACCCACGGACAGCGTATCCGAGCGGATAATGCGGGTCGGTGCTTCCAGGCCCGCGGCAATGAAGGTTTTGCTGATGACCCGGTATTCCTGGGGATTGGAACGGGGAACGATCCAGGAATAGCGTCGCAATTGCTGTAAATCCAGGTTTCGCAGCCTGGCAAGCGGGTGTTTTTTGCGTGCGGCGACCACATCCCAGCAATCGAACAAATGTTCATGAACCAGGTATTTGCTGAGGGTTACATCGTGGGCCACTGACCCTGCAACAAAATCCACATCACCGCCGAGGAGGCGTTCATGCATGGCATCTGAATAACCCTCCAGCAACGTGATGCCAATATCGGGTCGTTGCGCATGCAGGCGTGCGACTGCCTTGGCTACAACCTGGCCGGCCAGCACTTCGCCGACACCGATCACGACCTCTCCAGCGGCAGCATCACGTATATCAATGAGATCCTGCACTGCCCGGCGCTCTCCGTCCAGCAGTGCGCGGGCGTGTTTGACGAGCGATTGCCCATATAGCGTTGGCTTGGTTTTCCCACCCGGACTACGGTCGAAAAGGGGCACGCCCAGAGAATCTTCAAGACGCGCGATGCTTGTGCTTATGGCCTGCTGGGTTAGGAACAACCGTCGGGAAGCCTCGGAAAAACTGCCATATTTGACGATCGCAAGAAACCGCTTTAGCTGGACGAGATCAAGTTTATTGGTCACGGTATCCTTTGCCAGTCCGGTAAAACACACATGAATTTAGTGATTTATCACAAAATTATCAATATAAATTTGTGTTTAATCCGTTTGGTCTGCTGCTCCACGGCCGACCGGTGCTGTCCGGGTATGGGTTTGTGGGATACCAATTAAATTTGTATGTAATACATCTGCCATTCGCTAATATGATGAAACTCAAGTCAAGCCTTACAAGAGCAGGTAGTATTGATCAAGCCTTGCAGGCATGGGATGCCAGAGCTGCAGCAGAGCATGTCTTTATAGTAAAACCGGGGTTGTAACCGGTTCCGGGCGGCGTGGCCAGGGTGGGATCAATAATGGACTGGAACACACACATATTATTTGCACATATATTGTTATTGGTTTTTTGGCTTGGAACGGACATCGGGGTATTTGTTCTCGGCAAGTTTGCCCAAAATTCTCGCTACAGTGTTGACCAGCGACTTCTTCTTCTTCAGGTCATGCTTATCATCGATATGTTCCCCCGTGTTTGTATGGTCCTGATTGTTCCCACCGGTTACCAGTTGGCCGTCAATCTTGGCGCCATTTCTGTGTTTCCGTATCAGAATTTGGCAGTCTGGCTGTTCTCCGGCATTTGGTTCGCAGTGGTACTGTCAGGCATGATCTGGCGCGAACAGGGCGTGGGCCGGACCGCAAAGACCCTGGAGAAGATTATTCATTATTTCCTGATCCTGGTGGTTGGATGGGCAGCACTGGAGTCGGTTTTCTACGGTGCTCCAATCACCCGGTACTGGGTGGCCGAAAAGGCCCTGGTCTACGTGCTCATCATCATTTGTGTATTGTTTCTGGAGAAAGCCTTCAACCCGGCGGCTGCAGCTTTTATGCAGCTTGCAAACGATGGCTCATCAGAAGAATTGGAGAAGCAGATTCGTAACGGTATGGACAGCACTTACGTGTGGGTTATCGTCATTTATGTGCTGGTAATTCATGCGGCCTGGCTCGGCGTCTGGCAACCAGGATCTTAATTCTGAGTGTATTTTCAAGCTGTCACAAATGAAATAATGATATATTATTATGTCTAAATAGTTACCTGATCTGGAATCAATGGACACGATGATAAAAAATTTGCGGTCTGTAGTGGGTGACGCACACGTTACGACCGACGCACTCGAGTGTGAATTCTACGCCGGGGATGTTTATTCTTGCGGCTTCAGAGCGGCGGCTGTGGTTTCACCGGGTGATATAAATGCATTGGCCGTGGTGGTGAAGACGGCCACGGAATCCGGGGCAGCCGTCATTGCCCGCGGGGGTGGCATGTCATATACCGGTGGCTATGTCCCGGCTCACGAACACTCAATCGTGGTTGACATGTCGCGCATGGACCGGGTGTTGGAGGTCAACCAGGAAGACATGTACGTCACCGTTGAAGGCGGTATCACCTGGGAGGCACTGCATTCGGCATTGCGGGGTACGGGTCTGCGCACGCCTTACTGGGGAACATTGTCAGGGCGATACGCGACGGTCGGCGGCAGTCTGTCCCAGAACAGCATATTTTTTGGGTCCGGGCGCTATGGTTCAGCTGCAGATTCTGTCATCGCTCTGGAAGTGGTGCTGGCTGACGGCAGTATCCTCAAAACAGGTTCAGCCTCACAGCAAAATGCCACGCCGTTTTTCCGACATTTTGGTCCTGACCTGACGGGTCTTTTCACGTCCGATTGCGGGGCCCTGGGTTTCAAGGCCACCGCGACGTTGCGACTGACCCCTGAAATGCCGGCACAGGCCTTTGGTTCATTTGCATTTGAAAACTATCCCCAGACGCTGTCAGCAATGAGTGAAATTGCCCGCCACGACATCGTGTCTGAGTGTTTTGGTTTTGATCCCTACCTGCAACAACAGCGCATGAAACGTGAAAGCATTGGCAGCGATGTGAAGAAATTATCCGCTGTGTTGAAATCGGCAGGCGGTGTCGGAAAGGCTATCCGTGAGGGTGCGAAGATGGCCGTGGCGGGCAGGGGGTTCATGGATGATGTTAAGTGGTCTTTTCACGTGATGGTGGAGGCGCATACCGATGAATCTGCACAGCTGTGTCTTACACAGGCCCGTGATATTGTTAGACGTCATCATGGCCGTGAACTTCCCGACAGTATTCCAAAACTGGTGCGGGCCAACCCGTTCGGACCCGTGAATAACATGCTGGGTCCGGCCGGTGAGCGATGGGTGCCGGTACATGCCTTGCTACCGCATACCCTGGCCCTGAAAGCCATGCAACAGGTCGAGGCATTATTCGAACAAAACCGTGAAACCCTGCGAAAACATGATATCCACACGGGTTATTTGCTGGCCACGGTGTCCACAAATTGTTTTGTGATCGAACCGGTGTTTTTCTGGCCGGATGAACTGATGGAGATACACCGGCGCAGTGTTGAGCCCGGGCACTTGCAACGCCTGAATAAGTTTCCGGCAAACCTCCCGGCGCGTGAGGCCGTTGATCAGTTACGCAGCCAACTGGCAGAGCTTTTCAGCGGGCTGGGCGCGGTTCACTTGCAGATTGGAAAAAGTTATCGCTACCGTGAGGGTCTGCGGGTAGAATCTTTCGCCCTGGTGCAGGCCTTAAAAAAATTGCTTGACCCGCACAACCGCGTCAATCCGGGTAATCTCGGGCTATGATACTGAAGCATTACGCCAACCTGGATTTTGCCGGCCGG
>CAZYVH010000014.1:44045-49059 GCA_964650905.1 uncultured Wenzhouxiangellaceae bacterium
TCAGCCGGTCTCTACGGTTCGGCGACCGGCGCCCAGATCGCCATCCAGTTCGCCCGCAAAAACCCGCAAATAACCGACTATCTGGTCGTGGACAACGCGGTGCATTTTTCCGACCAGGAACGCGTCCGGATCATGCAGGACTACTTCCCGGACCTGACGCCAAAGGCGGATGGCAGCCACCTGCAGATGGCCTGGAACATGTCGTCCATGCTTTACCAGTATTTCCCATGGTTTGAACAAAAAGATGAGTGTCGGGTGTCCGATGTCGCACCATCGCCTGAACTGGTCCACGCGACCGCGCTGGCTTACCTGGCAGCGGGTCAGGACTATGACCGTGCCTACCGTGCGGCTTTCAATAACGAGGACGCGTCCAGACTACAATCTGTTTCCAGGCCCACCCGCATCATACGCTGGCAGGGTAGTATCCTGCGTCGTTATGCCGACCGGCTTGACGATTTCAAATGGCCGGAACATATCCGCATGGTGCACTGTGGTGCCGGTGTTGATGCGCGTTATGATGCGCTAAGCAGTGTCATAGCCGAGTTGAGTGGATAACATCGGCTGCCCCGGGGATACCCGGGGCATTGACGGACATTCCGACCACGACACCCGGTCTTTTATTCCGGATTTGTCTTTTCTTTCTGCGCCCGATTGTCGATGATCTTCTTCATATAGGTCCACGAAGTTTCATTGGGGCGGTCATCATCTGCGGGTGGTGGTGTCCTGTATGCCGGATAATTGGCTGCGATTTCGCGCTTCATGACATCGGGCAGTTGTTCAAAACTCTGAAGTTTTTTACCGGTCGCGTTGAAGTACAGGAGTCCCGCCCGGTCACCCATTTCCATCCACGGTAACCACTTGGCGATGCGAACCCAGGAGACGATGGGGTAGGCGATCGGTTGGGATGCATCCAGCAGTTCGGCAAGGTCCCCGTTGAAGTCAAAGATTTCGGTCGCGTGGTAGGTTCCGCCCACGTATTTCTGATAATTACCCGCCAATGGATTGGGGTAAAACAAAGGCGCTTCAAAGCTCATGTACCAGGTACCATTGATTTGCCTGAGAGGTCGCACTGCCGGGTTGCCATCCTTGTCCCTGCCAAAGTTCGGACGGCCATTAACCGGGTCGTTGGACACGTGAATGACCTCATTGTCTGAACCTGTCCATGGATTTTTAAATGTTCTGAGCACTTCGTTGGTCTGGGGGTCGAGGTAAAGCATGATCTCGCGGGAAATGACACGAAAACCGGTACCACGTTGCGCATCTGTTACGGTGACGCATTGGCGGATATTCATACCTTCCAGGTTAAAAATGTGCTTGTCCCGTTCACCCGGAACACGTGAGTAGGCGCGCCCCGCCCAGGTATATACGACGGGTTCCAGATCGTTCAGGGAGCACTGGATCTTGCGGTTCACCTGCACCGAGCCATCCGCAGTGCTGGCATCGATGGTGTCTGCTGACACCCCCATGGCCATGAGTACAGCAAGGGCGGATACCGATAGCAGTAAGATTATTCGGGTTTTCATTACGTTCTCCTTGTGTTAATTAATCGTTGGTATCTGTTTCGATCAACTCGATCAGTTCACCTGCACTACCCTGCGTCATGACAGCCTTGTTATCCGCAAATATCCCGTCAGCCGTTTGCGGGTTACGGGCGGCAGGTGGAATCGAACGCACCGCAACAGATATCATGGTAATACCGGCTGACAGCCCGCCGGAATTGGAAGGGCGTGCAGACAGGCCCTCCAATTGGTCGATTTCAATCAGGTTGTCGCCACGCAGTTGTATCGTGGCCACCGGGTGGCGTTGATTGAGGTCCAGCTTCCTGGCCCGGTTAATCACTGTAATTTTTGTTTCAAATTCCACTCCGTGGGTTCCGGGAAATTTCTCATAGTCAGCCAGTGACCCGCCACGGTTCGTGGTCAGTAGCACCGGGATGAACACCCGATCAACCGCGCAACGTGCAAAGGGCAACTGGAATGGCGGAACCTCAGCTTTAAGCTGCGTGAGGTACAGCACTTCTCCAGCCGGGCCGATGAGTTGCATCGCCCTGATATTGTCACTGACATCGAGGTTGGCGGGCTCGCCAATGACACGGAATGGTGAATTTTTCAGTTTGACGTACAGCTCATCGACTTCCTGTACATTGATTTCCAACGCAAACCAGCCGCTGTAAAAGAAAGGGTCGAGTGGCTGTGTTCCCGGGACCTCGATCAACCTGAGCCAGGATTCGTTCAAATCGTTTGCCAACCAGGCAAACGGTGCGCCCGCCAGGGACTCAAGACCCCAGTGGTGGGCCTGCCGCGTACTCACGACACCGCGGCTTGCAAGGTGTTGGTGAAGAAAGTCGCAATAAGCGCGGATGCTGGCTTCAAGACCGGGTGTTGTTAGTGTGGCTGAAAGGCATGGACCCAATCTGGATTTTGTCAATGTGTCACTCCGCTGTGTACCGGTGTTGGGCAATCAAGTAAAAACATATTATTATAATATTATATCATTTGATGCTATGACACATACAAATAACAACCATCCACTCCAAAAGCCGTTCAGAATGAAGAATGTGTTTACAATGTGTATTGAACAAAATCATTGATATTTTACCGAGGAGAATGAAGTGTCCCAGCACTTGAAGCCCTACGCCGCCATGCCCCTGCAGGCCACCTGCCACGCTGTCAACCGTTGTCGGGATGTGACAGAGGCCAGGGCCAGGATGATGCAATCGCTCGAGCGTTGCGGGGACTTGTTGGGTGCGAGCAAACGGTTTGTCAATACATTCAGTGGTGATGTGGTCCGCCTGGTCGTTTTGCCTGAGTATTTCATGACCGGATTTCCGCTCGGTGAAAGTGTCGCTCAATGGCAGGATAAAGCCTGTATCAGTGATACTGGCCCCGAATACGAAGCTCTCGGTAAGCTGGCGCAAAATCAGGATGTTTATATTGCCGGTAATGCCTACGAACTGGACCGGTATTTTCCCGGTTTGTATTTTCAGACCAGTTTTATTGTCAGTGACGTCGGTGAAGTGATTTTACGTTATCGCCGCCTCGTGTCCATGTTTGCACCTACGCCACACGATGTTCTGGATGCCTACCTGGACCGCTATGGCGCTGACTGCCTGTTTCCCGTGGCAGATACGGAGCTTGGCCGGCTTGCCTGCGTGGCCTCCGAAGAAATTTTGTATCCGGAAATTAGCCGTGCACTGGCTTTGCGTGGTGCCGAAGTCATCTGTCACTCGTCCAGTGAGATGGGTGGCCCGAGAGGCACACCTAAAAACATTGCCAAGCAGGCGCGTGCCTATGAAAACATGGCCTACGTTGTTTCAGCGAACAGTGCCGGGATCAAAGGTATCGCCATTCCAAACCAGTCGACTGATGGTCATTCACAGGTCGTGGATTACAGGGGCAGGGTTTTGGCCGAGGCCGGTCATGGTGAAAGCCTGAATGGTTATGCCGAAATCGACATAAAGGCCTTGCGCCGTTCACGCGCCAAACCCGCCATGAGCAACACCCTCGCCAGACAACGCCTCGAACTTTTTTCCTCGGTCTATTCAGGGGCGCCGGTCTATCCGGCCAATACATTGATGGCGGGTGACACCATTAAGTCACCTGCTCATCAACACTATATGGAAACACAGCAATCGGTTATTAATGAACTGCAAAAACGCGGTGTGATTTAGCCTGAATATTGCACCGGTATCTTGCAGGATGGTGAAATATGGGGGTCAGTTAGTCTTCCAGCGTCAGGTCCATCCGGTACTGGAAGCGGTCCGGGTGATATAGTGCTTGCAGGTAGTCGATCAGGTGTTCCTGGTCATCGACGTGGTTATACGAACGACGGGTCAGACTCAACAGCGGTGAATCGGGTTCAACTCCCAGCACTCTGGCGGCTTCTGCAGGCGCCGCGATGGCTCTCAGGGTCTGCTTGACATGGCTGACCAGAAGACCGTTTTCACGGAAATAGGCCAATCGGGGTGTCGTTTCAAATATTTTGAGGTCCGGGGGTAATTTAACACCCAGGGTCCAACTGGTGTAATAACCGAATCTGAGTCCGTCACGCTCACGTGCACGGGCCAGGTAGAGGGCGGTCGCATCACTTTGGACGGCAAATTCATCACGAATCTGTTGTGGGGGTCGCAGCATTCCACCGTCCAGAAAGGTGCAACTGGAATTTCTTGCCATGGATTCAATTTCTTCAAGCATGGCCACCAGTGGTGCGTGTACAGGTTGGGGCCTGTAGGCATAAACGACATGTGTGCCTTTGCCGCGATGGCGTTCAACCAGACCTTCGTTTGCCAGTTCGTCCAGTGATCTTTTTGCAGTGATGCGGGAAATACCAAACTCGTCCGACAACTGCTTCTCCGTTGGCAGCTGCATATTCTTTACAAAAGTACCATCTAATATACAGTTCTTGAGCAGCGTGTAGAGCTGAAAATAAAGTGGTGTAGGGGATTCCTGGGTGAGGGCACTACGTTGATTTTCGCTGAATATGGACAGTATTTCGGTCATCTGGTTTTCCTTTTTTTAAGTTATTGCCATAATGATATATCAAAACAAGTGATTGGTAATACATTTGCAACGCGAGTATCTGTTCAACAGGTGTGCGCAGACAGTCTGTAACCAATGTCAGCTATGGCATTGCACATAAAAGACGTAATAGTATAACATTAAGCTATATTGTTAAATTCATGGTCACACTACGCTCTGAACCAGGTGGAAACATCAACCATCTCACCGGGAGTCATCAATGGAAATCTCACCGCTCCTAGCCCTCAAGTGGGTTCATATTCTTGCCATGGTTTATTGGCTTGGCGGCGAATGGGGCGTTTTTCAGACCTCTTACAACGTGATCAACCAGAAGCTCTCAATGGAGGAAAGGCGACGCCACATGGAAACAGCCTACCGGATCGATATTCTTGCCCGTACCGGTATTCTTCTGCTGTTCCCACTCGGGTGGCACATGGGACATTATTGGGGGGTGCAGCCCTTTGGTGGTGTCTGGATCGTGGTCATGTGGGTATTTT